>JBFJKD010000042.1:0-11784 GCA_041635095.1 Porticoccaceae bacterium | reverse complement strand
TGTCATCAGTTGTTGCGCGATGGCGCGACACTGGTCGAAACAGCCGACGATATTGTGGCCCAGCTGGAGGGTATGCTGGCCTACAAAATAGAGGAGCTACAGGTTGCGCACGGCACTGGCGGGTCAGGCATACGCCCGGTGGTCTCGCCGGAACAGGAAATGATACTTGCCGAGATGGGCTTTGATCCCATGGCGCTCGATGCCCTGGTGGAGAGTACCGGCGCCGATCCCGCCCATCTGACGCGCATTATGGTAGAGCTTGAACTGGGCGGTCTGGTGGAAAACCAGGGCGGGATATTTACCCGCTTAAAATAGGTGAGTTAATTCGCCCCTGCCCATGCCCGGCCGTTGAATCCGCTGCCGCCATGGAGTAGCCTCGCGATTTCCCCGGATTGGGTAACATGATCACCAACTGCATTGGTATTTCCCCCGTCATGCTGGAGTATCGCGTGGGCGGTTTGTCCGCGCCTCTGGTTGCTGCGGCGCACGCGGCATAGATGGAGAAAAATTTTGCGTGACTGGCGTTATAACCCCCGCGTGCGCCGGGCCGCAGAGGTCGTGCGCGGCGGCGGCGTCGTGGCGTACCCTACGGAGGGGGTGTGGGGTCTCGGGTGTGATCCAGCTAATGCGGACGCGGTACAGCGTATATTGCAGCTCAAGCGTCGCCCGGTGAGTAAAGGCGTTATTTTAATAGCAGCTGATATCAGTATGCTGGAGCCTTTTTTACGGGGCATCGACGCAGCCCAGCGTGCGCAGCTGGCCCGCAGCTGGCCCGGTGCGGTGACCTGGCTGATCCCCAATAACGGCGCTGCGGCAAACTGGATTACCGGTGATAGCGACCGGCTGGCCGTGCGGGTGACCGCCCATCCACTGGCGGCTGCGCTATGCAAGGCCTTCGGCGGACCGCTGGTGTCCACTTCGGCTAACCCCGGTGGATTTCCAGCGGCTGCTTCGTTGATCAAGGTCAAAGCATATTTTGGCGCCAACCTCGACGATTACCTGCCGGGTAAAGTTGGTCATTCAGGCCGACCGAGCGAAATCCGCGATCTGCTATCGGGACGTGTTATTCGCCCCGGCGCGGGCCAGGCATAGAATCAGAAATCAGGAGTGGACGTGCCCAAAACAGACAAGTTGGTAATAGACAAACAAAGCGTTAAAGATTACCTGCAAGGACTTCAGGATCGCATTTGCGCGGCGCTGCAGCAGTACGAAGCGCAAGCTCAGTTTCAGGAGGATAACTGGACCCGCGCCGAGGGGGGTGGCGGCCGTTCGCGGGTGATCGCCAACGGCGCAGTCATTGAAAAAGGTGGCGTTAACTATTCCTGTGTGCAGGGCGCGCAGTTGCCCGCTTCAGCGACGGCCAGTCGCCCGGAGTTAGCGGGGCGCTCGTTTGAAGCGATGGGCGTGTCCCTGGTCATTCATCCCCTTAATCCCTACGTGCCGACCTCCCATGCCAATGTACGTTTCTTCGTGGCGGAGAAAGACGGGGAAGCTCCGGTGTGGTGGTTTGGTGGTGGTTACGACCTGACGCCGTACTATGGCAATCAACAGGATTGCCGTCACTGGCACAGCGTAGCGCAGCAGGCTTGCGCACCTCATGGCGCCGACATTTACCCGCGTTTCAAACAATGGTGTGACGATTATTTCTATATAAAGCACCGCGGCGAGGCGCGCGGGATCGGCGGACTTTTTTTTGACGATTACAACAGCGCGGGTTTCGACGCCAGTTTTGCACTGCTGCGTGCCGTTGGCGATAGTTACACTCAGGCCTATTGCCCGATTATCGAACGCCGCAAGGACATGCCCTATGGCGAGCGGCAAAGGAATTTTCAGCTGTATCGCCGCGGGCGCTACGTGGAGTTCAATCTGGTTTACGATCGGGGCACCCTGTTCGGTCTACAAACCGGCGGGCGCACCGAGTCCATTCTGATGTCGCTGCCGCCGC
Source organism: Porticoccaceae bacterium (assembly GCA_041635095.1). GTDB lineage: Bacteria > Pseudomonadota > Gammaproteobacteria > Pseudomonadales > Porticoccaceae > JBFJKD01. The sequence goes on along the minus strand of JBFJKD010000042.1, from coordinate 9,839 downwards.
TGGTGCGTTGGGATTACGATTGGGAGCCCCAGCCGGGTAGTGCGGAGGCGCAGCTCTACGACCAGTTTCTGCCACCGAGAGACTGGGTCTAGCGTCGCAACCCGCTGCGTCCTGACATCGTTAAGTCCAGTAACCCACAGCGCCCAGCACTGACGCTCAAGCAACACTGACGCTCAAGCAAATAGGCGCTAAACTGTGCCGCTACAGAATAAGCCGGGTCGACGAGCGCACTATGACTGATCGCTATGCGGTATTTGGCAACCCCATTGAGCACAGTCGCTCACCGGCAATTCACACGGCCTTCGCCGCCCAGTTCGGCGTGGATATGACCTACACGCGTCAGTTGGTGGCGGCCGAGGGATTTGACGCTGCGGCCACGGAATTTTTCCAGCGCGGTGGCAGGGGGCTGAATGTTACGGTGCCGTTTAAACAGGATGCGTACCGCTTCGCGACCCGTTTAACTGCGCGGGCGAGCCGCGCGGGAGCGGTTAATACGCTTGCCCAGCAGGCCGGACGCGTCGTATTGGGCGACAACACGGACGGGGCGGGGCTGGTCGCTGATATTGCCGCTAACCTCGGTTGGTCTATGGTTGGCAAAAGGGTGCTGATACTCGGGGCCGGTGGTGCGGTGCGCGGCATTTTGCAACCGATTCTTGCGCACAATCCGCGGGCGTTGGTGATTGCCAATCGCACCGTCGAGAAGGCGCAACAGCTGGTGCAAAGTTTCGCCGCATTCGGATCGTTGAGTGCCGTGGGTTTGGTCAATTTGGTTGACATGGAATCCTTTGAAGTAGTTATCAACGGCACCAGCGCCAGCCTGGAGGGAGATTTGCCGTCGTTGCCGGATCACCTGCTGGCGCGCAACGCGCACTGCTACGACATGATGTACGGGGCCGCCCCTACGGTATTTATGAACTGGGCAACACTGCGTGGCGCGGTCGCCGTCGCCGACGGGCTTGGCATGTTGGTGGAGCAGGCGGCAGAATCTTTTTTCCTGTGGCGGGGTTTACGTCCCGCTACCAAACCCGTGATAGCGTCCCTTCGAGCTTCGTTAAAGTAGTCGGCAAACCTGGGCAGCAGCGTTGCGTAGCGAGGTGCTCGATCAGCTAATAGGATTTCGGCAGGCCGAGAACTTTCTCTGCGATAAAGCATAATATCAATTGGGGACTAATCGGTGCCAGCCGGTGAATCAGACATTCCCGGAGATATCGCTCCACATGATATTCCTTGGCGTAGCCCATTCCGCCGAGGGTCATTACCGCTTGTGTACAGGCCTTGAAAGTGGCTTCGGCGGCGAAATACTTGGCTGCGTTTGCAAACGCGCCGCAGTCCTCGCCGTTGTCGTAGGCGGTGGCTGCGCGAAACACCATCAGATTGGCGGCTGCCAGTTCGATCCAGTTTTCCGCCAGGGGATGTTGAATGCTCTGGTTTTGCCCAATCGGTCGGTTAAACACGACCCGCTGGTTGGCGTAGGTGACCGCTTTATTGAGAGCGGCTCGGCCGAGGCCGACCAGCCCGGCGGCGATTAGAATACGCTCCGGATTCAAACCGTGTAGCAGATAGCGAAAGCCCTTACCTTCCTCGCCGATACGATCTTCCACGGGTATTTTTAATCCGTCGATAAACAGCTGGTTGGAGTCCACGCATTTACGCCCCATCTTGTCTATCGCGCGTATTTCTACGCAACTACGATCGAGATCGGTGTAAAACAACGACAGTCCGTCGATCGGCCGCGGGGTTTCGTGCTCGGGACGAGTGCGTGCAATCAGCATAATTTTATTGGCAACCTGAGCGGTGGAGGTCCAGGTTTTGTGGCCGTGCACGATATAATGATCGCCGTGGCGCACCGCGGAGGTTGTGAGACGTGTAGTATCCAGCCCGGTATTGGGCTCGGTTACAGCGAAACAGGGAATATGTTCGCGGCGTATAACCGGTGGCAGCATACGCTGCTGCTGTTGTTCGTTGCCAAAGACGGCGATGGGGTTGACTCCGAATAATGGGATAGCAATTGACGACACCCCGCCATTGGCGGCACCGGATTCCGCAATAGCCTGCACCATGACAGCCGCTTCGCTGATACCGAGACCGCTGCCGCCCACCTCCTTCGGCATGGCAATCCCAAGCCAGCCCTGGTCGGCGAGAGCGCGACAAAAGTCCTCCGGAAACTGACCATCTGTGTCGCGTGCCAACCAGTATTGGTCGTCAAATCGGGCACATAATTTTAGTATGCTGTCGCGAATTTGTTGCTGCTCTTGCGAAAAAGCAAAGTCCATTAGCGATTACCTGAACGGGGCTAGTTGGCTATATGCTAACACGAGCCGCCAGCGTTGACGGCTGGGTATGTGTAAGTAACTCCCGGTTTTTTAACCTGGTGGTGCTGACCTGGTGTCAGTTGGTCTGCGCGCCGGTGCGGTTGAAGAATTTACTGGGAATAGTGGTGCGCTGGTCAAGCTTTGGGTGCGCCTGGTTTACTTACACGGAGCTAGATGCCCGCACAGATTCCATGGATGCTTGTTGTTCGCCATTCGACAGTACCAGTTGCCTGGTGTCGAGCAGTGCCGTGAGTTGCGCCAGCTTTAGTGGCGCACTGAAGTAAAATCCCTGCAGATAATCGCACCCCGCCTCTTCGAGGTACTCTACCTGATGTAATTGCTCGACACCCTCCGCGGTTGCACTGAGTTGATAGGAGTGACTGAGCAACAATATAACGTCCACTATTTGCAGGTGCCCGCTTTTCGCAGCAATCTCGGCAACATAATCGCGGTCTATTTTGAGTCTGTGCACCGGTAAATCCTTGAGCTGGTTAAGCGAGGTAAAGCCCTTGCCAAAATCGTCAAGTATCAGCGTGATACCGGTTTCTTTCAGTCGCGTAAAGATATCGAGAGAGCGGTCGTCATAGTTAACGAGTTTTGTTTCGGTAATTTCGAATTCAATACGATGGGGTTCAATGGTATAACTCTTCAAGCTGGCAGCGACGAATCCCGGAAAAGAGAGGTTGCGCATTTCAGCTGCCGAAATATTAATCGACAAATTTATGTCCGGGTAGCCCTTCTGCTTCCAGTGATCCAGTAATTCCAGTGCCTTGCTTAACAACCACGCATCAATTTCCTTGATGATCCCGGTCGATTCCGCGACGGGAATGAATTCCTGTGGAAGTACAGCGCCGAGCAGTTTGCTGTTCCAGCGCAACAAAATTTCTGCACCAACTATGCGATGTTCTGTGCGATTGACGTAGGGTTGAAACAGCAATTCGAACTCATCCTCAAGCAAGGCATGGCGCAACGCCTGTTGAATATCGCGCTGCCTGGCGAGTTTGTTGGAAATGTCCTGGGAAAAAAAACAGTAGGTGTTTTTGCCGCTGACCTTGGCGTGGTACATCGCTGCATCGGCGTGCTGGATGAGTTGCTGTGGGCCGCTGGCGTCATCTGGAAACACCGCGATTCCGATAGAGGCTTCAATATGCACAGCCTGTCCTTCGAACACGATCGGCTCACGCGCGTTTTCAAGCAGGCGCTCCGCCACCACGGCCGCGGAAAAATTGTCCTCCAGGGAAGTTAATAACACGGCAAATTCATCGCCGGCCAGGCGCGCAATACTTTGCGCGGCGTCGCTCTCGCCGAGAAAGGATACGAGGTCGCTGGTGCGCACGGTATTTTTTATGCGCTCGGCAAACTCCACTAATACCCGATCGCCGAAATGATGGCCGTAGCTGTCATTAATAAACTTGAAGTTATCCAGATCGATAAACATTACCGCGAGACTTTCGTTGGAGCGTTGCGCTGATGCCACGATACGCGCCAGATAGGTAGCAAACAGGCGACGATTTGCCAGTCCGGTCAAAGCGTCGAAATAGGCCATGTTTTGAATCTGGCTGCGGGCTTCGTGCTCCGCCGTTAATACTTTCTCAACAGTGGCTGCTAATTGGTTGATCTCTATCGCCGCGTAGTCTTTTTTTAGATAAACCTTGTCCCCGTCGGCTGTGGACCCGACATCCCGCGCTAGTTGCCTGATCGGCACAGCTACCAGGCGATTGATAAAAAACGTGGTCAAAAACACACACACTGCGACAGCGAATACTGTGGCAATTAATGCAAGGGTGAAGAACTGGCTACCTACGTCGTTGAGTGGCCGTTGCAGCGCCAACGTGATTAGTTTATTACCGTACACGCTACTTGCCACGTACAGTAACGATTCTCCCGAAAAATCGATGGCGTGCGCATCGCCGTCTGCGGTCAACGACGCATATTTTCGAGAGAAGTTTTCAACAAGGTCTGCATTTTGGCCAGTCGATAAAAGACGCAGGTTGTTGGCGCTAAACAACACGAAATCCACGCCGTTTACTTCGCTATGGCGCGCGGCGAGGTTTTTGACTACAGCCATTTTCGAGGAAAATACAAAATAATAGTGTTCACCTTCCCAGTGCTCGGGGTTGGTGCGGCGGAAAATTATAAACATCGTGGGCTCGCCCTCCTGCAGGGCATATTCCACAAAGAAGGATTTTTTTGTGTTGGTGATGGCGCTACGGATAGTTTCGGGCAGTGTCCCCGAGTGATCAAAACTTGTGTTTACTGGGCTTGATTTGCCGCGAGTGGCCGGTCCTGGATTGGGTTGTCGAGAGCGCAACAATTCGCGGTCGGCAGTGAGCAGCGTGTCGCCCGCATGGTCGAGAAGTTGAATCTGATCAAAGTGGGAGTAACTTTCGAGGGCACGATAAAAAAGTGCCGACAGATCTTTTTCAGGGTCGCCGATCCCGGACGTATTCACCTTGAGATTTTCCGCCGAAGCGCGAACTTGGTGTTCCCTTACCGATGAATAGTCGGTAAATTCCCGCGAGCGGGCTATCAACTCGCCACCCGCTTGCCCGGCGTCGTGAAACTGCTCGAGCTGTGCAGTAAAGGAACGGGCGATAGCGGTTACCAAAGATATTTGTTTTTGGCTGACGGCATCGTTCATCAAAAACACACCGCCGAGTCCCAGGCTCAGCAGGGAAAGCACGAATACCGGAATAATCCGGGTCAGAACCAGGACTCTGAGATTCATCGTTTACAGATCGAAGAGCGGTGATCCATCGCCGGTACTCCATGTATTGAAGTAACTTCGCAGTTGCGTGTGGGGCACATTTGATAACCAGCAAGTAGCTGCCTGGCGTATTGTGAGTTGTTCTATGCGGGCTGCGCCTGTTTGCCCATTATGTCTTCCGTTGACCGCCGCCGCTTGAGGGCGAAATGCCTGCGAAGCAGGTGTCATCCGACCGGCCAGTCTACAACATATCTCCCCAAAACGCCTGTACTATGCTGATTCCGGCCAAAGGTGCCGTTTCAGTGCGTAGAATGCGCGGACCCAGTCTCAGGGGTGTGAACCCCAGGCCCAGCGCAGCGCTCACTTCGTCGTCGGTTAATCCGCCCTCCGGGCCGACCAGTAACGCCACGGAAGTCGGACTGATATCCCTGGGCAACGGGGGAGAGTTAGCAGTGGCGGGGTGCAGGACAAGTTTTACATCGGCTTGCACCGACAGCCAATCCCGACAAGGCGCCGGTGAAACCATGCAAGGCAACCGATTGCGGCCGCTTTGCTCGCAGGCGCTGATCGCCACTTGCCGCCAGTGCTGGCATTTTTTTTGTTGTCGCTCGGCACTGAGCCGTACTTCCGTGCGCGCGCTGATCAGTGGGGTAATTTGCGCGACGCCCAGCTCGGTGGCTTTTTGAATCACCCAATCAAAACGATCGCCTTTGGATAGCGCTATACCCAGATGAATGGCGAGTGGTGACTGTCGGTTCGTATCGGAAAAACTGCCCACCGATACCCTGGCCTGTTTTCCGGAGCCACCGTGCAGGGTTGCCGCGTACTCGCCGCCTTCGCCATTAAACAGAGTAATGCTGCTGCCTGGCGTGAGGCGCAATACGGTGACGATATGGCGGGACGCGCCGGGTTCGAGGGTAATCTCCATACCCGTCGCCAGGGGCTGGTCGGTAAAAAGTCGCGGTGCGCGCATATTCAGGTGTTTGGCCGGGGAGCAATGTTCAGATTATCCACAATGGTGCTGGTGGGGTGGGAGTGGTTCATGGTGTAAAAATGCAGCCCCGGTGCGCCACCGGCCAGTAATTTTTCACACAAACGCGTCACCACATCACAACCAAATGCCAGCACATCGGCCGGATTGTCGTTGCTAGCGTGCAGGCGTTGCTGTAACCATCGGGGAATTTCCGCGCCACAGTTAGCCGAGAAGCGCAGTAAATTTTGCACATTGGTAATGGGCATGACACCCGGCACGATTGGTTGATCGATACCAGCTTTTTGGCATTGATCGATAAAATAAAAATAGGCATCCGGGTTATAAAAATACTGGGTTATGGCGGCATTGGCGCCTGCCTCGAACTTCGTCCGCAACCAGCGAATATCATCCCCGTAACTTTTTGCTTCCGGATGAATTTCCGGATACGCCGCGACGTGTATGCAAAAAAAATCGCCAAAATGTTTGCGAATAAAAGCGACCAGTTTGTTGGCGTGAACCAGGTGCGTGGCGCCACCCATCCCCGATGGCAAATCGCCGCGCAGTGCGACCAACTGGCGGATGCCGACCTGCTGGTAGGTGCCGAGCAGGTCGAGAATAGCGTTCTGGTGAGCGCCGCCAAAGGACAGGTGCGGCGCGACTGGTTGTCCAGCAGCCTGTATGCGTAGCACGGTGTCCCGGGTATTGTCCCGGGTAGAACCCCCGGCGCCGTAGGTGACCGAGAAAAAATCGGGTTGATAGCGGCTTAGTGCGGCACAGGTTTGCCCGAGTTTTTCCTCTCCCTGGGGAGTTTTCGGTGGGAAAAATTCGAAGCTTAATGGGTGATGCGCTGACATGGTCTGGGTATTCTCCCGGTGGCCAATGACACTTTCATTGAGTAGCGATAATAGAGTTAGTAGCGATAATTTTCGCTTTTAAACGGGCCGTCGAGTGGCGTGTTGATATAGTCCGCCTGCTCCTGAGTTAAGCGCGTGACCACACCACCAAAGCCCCTGACCATATGGGCGGCAACCTCTTCATCGAGATGCCTGGGCAGCACTTCAATACGCAGCTGTGCTTTTTGAGCCGCCGGGTCGAGCGTGGCAAACTGTTGCTGGTACAAATGGATTTGCGCCAGTACCTGGTTGGCGAACGAGCCGTCCATGATACGGCTGGGATGGCCAGTGGCATTGCCGAGATTGACCAGTCGTCCCTCCGACAGCAGGAGCAGATAATCGTTATTGGCGGCCACCTTGTCGCCGGCGCGATAAATTTTATGTACCTGGGGCTTCACTTCTTCCCAGTACCAGTTTTTGCGCATAAAGTCGGTGTCGATTTCATTGTCAAAATGCCCGATATTGGCCACTACGCAGCCGGGCTTCAACGCGGCCAGAATAAAGCGGTCGCAGACCCGGATATTGCCGGTAGTGGTCACCAGCAGATCAGTCTGGGACAGTAATTGCCGGTTGATACCGGCGGCGCTGGCGGTGTTAATGCCGTCGATATAGGGCGACACCACTTCGTAGCCATCCATGCAGGCCTGCATGGCGCAAATGGGATCAATCTCGGCGATGCGTACAATCATGCCTTCCTGGCGCAGGGACTGAGCCGACCCCTTGCCCACGTCGCCGTAGCCAATAACCAGCGCTTTTTTACCTGCCAACAGATGGTCGGTACCGCGTTTGATGGCGTCGTTGAGGCTGTGGCGACAACCGTATTTGTTATCGTTTTTGGACTTGGTAACCGAGTCGTTAACATTAATGGCTGGAACCCGGAGTTCCCCCCTGGCCAGGCGTTCATACAGGCGGTGGACGCCGGTGGTGGTTTCCTCGGTGATGCCGTGGGTGTTGTCCAGCACCTGGGGATATTTCTGGTGCAGTATTTCGGTGAGATCACCCCCGTCGTCCAGCACCATATTGGCGTGCCACGGTTTGCCATCCTTGAGAATTGTCTGTTCGATGCACCATAGATATTCCTCTTCGGTTTCACCTTTCCAGGCGAACACCGCAGTGCCCGCTGCGGCAATGGCCGCGGCGGCGTGATCCTGCGTGGAAAATATATTACAGGACGACCAGCGTACTTCCGCACCCAGGGCGTTTAATGTTTCGATTAACACTGCGGTCTGCACGGTCATATGGATACAGCCGAGGATTCTAGCGCCCTGCAGGGGTTGCGTGGCGCGATATTGTTCGCGCAGGGCCATCAGTGCGGGCATTTCGGTTTCGGCGATGTCGATTTCCCGCCGTCCCCAACCAGCGAGGTTGATATCGGCGACTTTAAAGTCGGTGGTGCTCAGTTGGGCGTTTGCGTTTTTGCTGGTCATGTTAAAAATCCGTGGTTTACGTTACGTTAAAGTTACGTTAAAAAAGTGGTGTTACAGCGCCGCTCTCAGTAGCGCCGCTTTATCGGTGCGCTCCCAGGTAAAATTCGGCTCTTCACGACCGAAGTGTCCGTAGGCGGCGGTACTCCGATAAATGGGCCGCTTCAGATCGAGCATCTCGATCAGGCCCCTGGGGCGCAGGTCAAAATGAGCGCTGACCAGCTGTGCGATGGTGTCATCCGATAGTTTGCCGGTACCAAAGGTATTGATGGCAACGGACGTCGGTTCCGCCACCCCGATGGCATAGGAAATCTGAATTTCACAGCGCTCCGCAAGTCCCGCAGCCACAATATTTTTGGCGACATAGCGCCCGGCGTACGCGGCGGAGCGGTCAACCTTCGACGGGTCCTTGCCGGAAAAAGCGCCGCCGCCGTGATGGGCCATGCCGCCGTAGGTATCGACAATAATTTTGCGCCCGGTTAATCCACAGTCCCCCATGGGTCCGCCGATAATAAATTGTCCGGTGGGGTTGATATGGTAGCGGGTACCCGCGTGCAACCATTCAGGCGGCAGGGTGGGCAGAATAATTTCCGCCATCACGGCTTCCTGTAGATCCTTCAGGCGAATTGCCGGGCTGTGTTGAGTGGATAGTACTACCGCATCGATGGCCACCGGTTTGCCGTTTTCATAACGCAACGTGAGCTGACTTTTTGCGTCTGGTCGCAACCAGGGCAGCGCTCCGCTTTTGCGCACTTGCGCCTGGCGTTCCACGAGACGATGAGCGTAGTAGATCGGTGCCGGCATAAGCACTTCAGTCTCGTTGGTGGCGTAACCGAACATCAGCCCCTGGTCGCCCGCACCCTGTTCCTTGTTGTCGGCTTCATCCACGCCCACGGCGATGTCGACGGATTGCTTGCCGATGGCGTTGATAACGGCACAGGAGGCGCCGTCAAAACCTACTTCGGAACTGTCGTACCCGATGTCGAGAATGACCTGGCGTACCACCTCTTCGAGATCCACGTAGGTCGACGTGCGCACCTCCCCGGCAATAATGGCCATACCGGTTTTAACCATGGTTTCCACCGCCACGCGGGCGTTGCGATCATCCCTCAGGATCGCATCCAGTACCGCGTCGGAGATCTGATCCGCCATTTTGTCGGGATGTCCTTCGGACACGGACTCCGACGTAAAAATACGATAGTTACTCATGTAGCGAATCTCCTGACGTGATCTGCCCGGAAGCAGGGTTGTAAAATTGCCTTAACTGCACGCGAAAGCCATTGCGTAGTGCCACGTGCAAGCTCTCGCCGTCCGCGAGGCCGTGAATTTGCGCCCATTGTGTTAGCTGGCCAGGCTCGAACCCCAGCCACATATCGCCGCAGGCGCTGCGCGCCCAGTCCTGATCGTGGTCGCATAGGTCGGTAATCACCAACGAGCCTCCTGGCTTCAGTAAAGCGGCCAGACCTGCAATGACCGAAGACGGTGAGGAAGTGTGGTGCAGCACCATGTTCAGGGTAATCAGGTTGAATT
>JBFJKD010000041.1:0-11846 GCA_041635095.1 Porticoccaceae bacterium | reverse complement strand
AGAGGGCGGCCACTGGATGCTACTCAAGTACTGGAAAATGTATTGATCGCGGCGATACCGGCCGGCGTGGTACTGCGGTTCCTGTTTTTGCAACAGCAGTTACGCATTCAGCAACGGGCCGAACTGGAGTCGCGCATTCAGGCACTGCAATCGCGCATTCGCCCCCATTTTTTATTCAACAGCATGAATATGATTGCCAGCCTGATTGGTTCCGATCCCGAAAAAGCGGAGCGGGTGGTGGAGGATTTGTCCGACCTGTTTCGCCGTGCATTGACCGATTCCCAGACGCTGGTGCCGCTGCGCGAGGAATTGGCGCTGTCCCGCAGCTATTTACAACTGGAGAAGTTGCGGCTGGGCGATCGGTTGCAAACCGTTTGGGAAATCGGCGATTATGGCGCGGGTGTGCAGATACCCTGCTTGACGTTACAACCGGTGCTCGAAAATGCGGTCTATCACGGTATTCAGATGTTGCCGGACGGTGGAGAAATTCAGATCCGGGTGAAAAGAATTGCCGATCGCATCGAGATTAACGTCAGCAACCCGCGCAACCCACGCATGAAGCACAACAAGGGCAGTAAAATGGCAATGAGCAACGTACGCCATCGGCTGGAGGCCCATTTTGGTCCAAGCGCAAAATTGCGATTTGAAGCCGATGATACGCGTTATGTAACGTCCATCAGCTATCCCGTGAGCGGATCACAATAACGATGAATATACTGATTGTAGACGACGAGCCGCTGGCCCGGGAGCGCCTTGCGCGCATGGTGCTGGCACTCGGCGGATGCCGTATTGTTGGTCAGGCAGGCAATGGTCAGGACTCTATTAAAATAGCACGGGAAACCTCCCCCGATGTGGTATTTATGGACGTGCGCATGCCAGGTATGGACGGTCTTGCGGCGGCGCAGCACCTCGCCGAGCTGGATCCACCACCGGCGGTTATTTTTTGCACGGCATACGACGACTATGCGATTCAGGCGTTTTCCACTCAGGCAGTCGGTTATTTGTTAAAGCCGGTGAAACAGGCAGATCTGGAGATGGCGCTCAATCGCACGCGCCGAGTCAATAAAGCGCAGCTCACCGAGTTACAACAAAAGCCCGGGTTCGCCTCCGGCGGACGCACCCATATTGCCGCCAAAAATCGCCGCGGTATCGATCTGGTCGCGGTGGCGGAAGTACGCCTGTTCCAGGCGGATCACAAGTATGTCACCGCCTACTACAACGAAGGGGAAGTGCTGCTGGATGAAACCTTGAAAGAACTGGAGCAGGAGTTTGAAGGCCGCTTTATGCGCATTCATCGCAACGCGTTGGTGGCAATTAATCATATCGATGGGCTGGAGCGAGACAAGGAGGGGCAGTGTTTTGTGCGCCTCGAAGGACTCGATATCAAGCCTCAGGTGAGTCGCCGTCATATCGGGCCGTTGCGCAAGTTGCTGGAACAAATCTGATCAGGTCAGCAATGGGCAACACCCATTCTGTTATCATGGCGCCTCGTTGTCATTCGGCTGCTAACTTCCCATGACTTCCACTGGCACCATCCCCTTGCGTATTGCGACTCGCGAAAGCCCACTGGCGTTGTGGCAGGCGCATCACGTTAAACAGTTGCTGCAACGCCATCACCCCGATCTGCCGGTGGATATTATCGGCATGACGACCCGTGGCGATCAAATATTGGACACATCCCTCGCCAAAATTGGCGGCAAGGGTTTATTCGTAAAGGAGCTGGAGGTGGCGCTGTTAGACGGGCGCGCCGATATCGCCGTGCACTCCATGAAAGATCTGCCGATGCTGTTGCCGGAAGGTTTGTCGCTGGGTGCGATTTGTGAACGGGAGGATCCCAGCGACGCCTTGGTATCGGATTTGTACGCCAGTCTCAATGACTTACCGGTCGGCGGCCGCGTGGGGACGTCCAGCTTGCGCCGCCAATGTCAGCTGCGGGCGGCGCACCGGCATCTGAAAATTAGTGATTTGCGCGGCAACGTCAACACCCGTCTCGCCAAACTTGAGGCGGGAGATTACGATGCAATTATTCTCGCCACCGCCGGACTGGTGCGTTTGCATCTGGCGGATCGTATTCGCCAACGTTTACCGACCGAATTGTCCCTGCCAGCCGCTGGGCAGGGGGCTATCGGAATTGAGTGCCGCAGCGAGGATCGGCGCATCCTTGAATTACTCACCCCGCTGGGCCACGCTGCGACCACGATTTGTGTCACGGCGGAGCGGGCGGTGAATCGGCATCTGGACGGCGGTTGCGAGGTGCCCATCGCCGCTTACGCTGAGCTGGAAGGCGATCAACAGATTTATCTGCGCGCGCGAGTTGGCTCCCCCGATGGCGCACAGTTGTTGTGTGATGAATTGCGCGGCAGCGCCGCCACTGCGGAGCAATTGGGGGTGGAAGTGGCAGAACGGCTGTTACAGCGTGGTGCTCGCGATATTTTGGCGGCTATTCAGCGCGCCTGATATGGATGCCCCCCGCGCTGTGCTGATTGTTCGGCCACAACATGCGGGCGATCCCCTGATCGCGGAACTGGCAACTCTGGGCTGCGAGGTGTTTGAGTACCCGGTAATGCGCATTTCCCCCTTCGCCGTCGACACTCCTGAAGTACTTACGCGCATGCAGTGCCTCGGCGACTACCACAAGGCAGTTTTTGTCAGTCGCCGGGCGGCGCAGCTGGCCCTGTCCTGGTGGGATTGGTACGGGCGTCCGTGGCCGTTACATGTAGAGTGTTTTGCTGTGGGAGAAAGTAGCGCTCAACCACTGCGTGCGCAGCACATCGAAGTGACCGTCCCCGCTCGGGGCGCGAGTAGTGAAGCGCTGCTGGCACTACCCCAATTGCAACCGGTTAGTGGGCAACGGGTACTGATTATGCGCGGCGAGGGGGGGCGTGCCCTACTGGCAGATACGTTGGTGGCGCGGGGTGCAGAGGTGGATTATTGTGATCTTTACCGCCGGGTGGTGGATGCCCGACACGCGCAGCAACTGCAACATATTTTGACTTCAAAATCGGAGTTGCTGGTGGTTATCCACAGCGTTGAATTAATGCACGCTGTAACGCGGGTGCTCGGCAGCGATTCACAGGACCCGTTGGCCCGCCATTGCTTGCTGGTGCCCGGCGAGCGTGTTGCCGAGCAGGTTCGCAGGGTGAGTGCGGCCACGATTATCGTCGCCCGCAGTGCTGTGACCGGGCACATGGTCGGAGAAATCAGACGCTGGTACACTGCGCACCAGTAGGCCGTCGTACCCTTGTAGTGCGGGCGAAGGAAATGAGCGCCGTTGAATTAACGGCATTTTTTAGCGCGTCGTAGTAGTTCAAAAGAGGTGTTGGCCAGCGGCACTGTGTGCCCAGTGGTCGTAGACCAAAAACTATTGTTGATGATGTGGAGTCAGGATATTCCTTGTGGACAACCCAAACGAAACAGGTGCTACCGTGACTACGCCACCTGGCGGTGATAATAACGGCAAGAATACTGCCTCTGACCTTGCACCACAGACGCAACAGGCCGTTGGCGAGGACACTGGGCAAGGTAGCGCGCCAGCGCAAACTGCGACTGAGCAACAGTCGCCTGCGGACAAGTCCAGTGGCGCTGGTCTATGGGGGAAAATAGTACTGCTGCTTTTACTGGCCGCGCTGGTCGGCGGCGGGTTTTTTGGTTGGCAGTGGTGGCAGCAGGTTGGACCGGGCAGTTCGAAACAGGGGCTTGCCGCCGCACTCGAACAGCAGCGGGGGCAACTGGACGCGTTACAGGGACAGTTTGATCGCGAAGTTCAGGACTGGGCGCAGCGGTTTAGCGTGCAGGCGGCGCACGGCGATGCGCTGGAGGCACGCCTCGCCAGTCAGGAACAATTGATACGGAATATGTCTGCTTCTGGCCGCGAAGATTTGATACTGGCGGAGGCGGAATTTCTGCTGCGTCTCGCTCACCAGCGGCTGCTCAGTGAACGGCAGCCTGGCGCAGCACTGGCGCTGCTTGAGAGCAGCGATAAAATTTTTGCTGAAGTAGGCGATGCCGGTTTGTTTGCTGTGCGCGAGGCGCTCGCCCAGGACATCAGCGCTTTGCGACTTGTTGCGACAGTCGATCGAGAAGGCCTGTATCTGCAGCTTGTGGCCCTGGGTGAAGCCGTCACTAAATTACAGTCGCTACCCAGGCTGACGGCTGTTGCAACACCTGCGGCTGTGGAAACAGCGCAGGCGTCCGCGGACGGATCTGTGGTCGATGCTGTAGAGGCGGCACCAGCGCAGCCGCGCTGGTATGCAAAGTTACTCGCCAATGCCCAGCAGGCTTTACGACGCTTTTCAGAGGGTTATCTGACGATCCGTACGCTCGACAGGCCGCTGACGCCGATGTTGTCTGCGGATCAGGAGCTGTTGCTCAACCACAGTTTACGCCTCGCCCTTGAACAGGCTGAGCTGGCATTGTTGCGCGAGGAACAGGTGGTCTACGTGGCGAGCTTGCAAAAGGCCGAGCAATGGCTGCAAACCTACTATCCGTTGAGTCCGGGCGCGCAAGTGCTAATTACTCAGTTGCAGTCCTTGAAGGCACAGGAGGTCGCGCAACAGCTGCCGGACATTTCCGGGTCGCTGGACGCGCTACGACGCTATTTGCGCGAGCGGGAGACACGTAAGTCCGTTGCGGGCGCAACGCCGTGATGAAGCGCTTGCTGGTGGTCGCGTTGGCCCTGTGCTTCGGCGGCCTGTTGTACTGGCTGATGCAGAATAAGCAGGGTTTTATTCTACTCTCCATCGATAACTTTGCCGTTCAGGCCAATCTGTGGTTGGTGGTGTTGTCGTTATTGGTACTGTGGTTCGTCGTGTGGTTGTTGCGCCGCTTGCTGGTGGCAATATTTGGACCGTTGGCTGCCCTGTGGGGGCAGCGCAAGGGTCGCGCACTCACCAAAAGCCGGGCCCTTACCCGGCGCGGTTTGGAGGCGTTTGTGTCCGGGCAGTGGGCTGTCGCACAAAAACACCTCGGCAAGGCGGCGTCCTCTTCGGATATGCAGCTGGTGAATTATGTGATGGCCGCGCAGGCCGCCGTTGAGCTGGGGCAGAAAGATGAAGCCGAGCGCTGGTTGGCGAAGGCCAGCCTGTTGGGGACGGAAGCAGGCTGGATAGCTGGCTTGACCCAGGCCAAAATGCTTATAAGACAGGATCGGCTGCCGGAAGCGGTGACCCTGTTGCGCGATCTGCATGGGCGCGCGCCTCACCACACCCAGGCACTGGCACTGCTGGCCGAGGTCTATCAGCAAAGTGGTGACCAGGAGAGTCTCGGCAAGCTGTTGCAGGACTTGCGGCGCTACAAAGTCAAATCCAAACCCGCGTTGCAGGAATTAGAAGCTAACTACTACCGTAGCTTGCTGGATGCCAAACGGGCCGAGCAGGTCAGCGTCGGCGATCCACATGCGGGCGAAGCGGTGATGCGGTTGTGGTCAGAAGTGCCGCGTCAGCTGCGTCGCCATCCCGACCTTATTTTCGCCTGCGCTGGCGCGCTGGAGCATGTCGGCGAATCACTACAGGCGGAATCCCTGCTGCGTGGCTATCTAAAAGGCGATGGTTGGGAACCGCGCCTTATCAGGTTGTATGGTGTGTTACGCAAGGGCGATGGGGCCAGACAACTGGCTTTTGCCGAGGGTTGGTTGCGCTCCCATCCAGACGATCCGGATCTGTTGCTGACTCTCGGACGCCTGTGTCGGCGCGCTGGACTTTGGGGCAAGGGGCGGGACTACCTGGAAGCCTCATTACGCCTGCTACAGAGCCCCGAAGCCTATGCCGAATTAGCGGCAATTCTGGTAGAGCTTGGCGAGGTGGAAAAAAGCCAGGAATGCTATCGGCAAGGGTTGGCGGCCTACACGTCCGGCACGCAAGCCAGCGCTGGATAAACGCGCTACGACATTGGGTCGCGGGCCGATATTTTGTTAAGTGCCGTTGATTGTCAGTCCGCCCCGTGGCAGTACCAGACGCTATCTCTGATTATCACGCGTGTCCCCATTCTGTCGCTTCAGGCCTGGAGCGACAGAATGGGCGTACCGCAGTTGGATCAGGTGGAGCTAGTCCAGACGCGGTCCGCTTTGGGTGATTTCGTTCGAGACCGCAAACTTTTTGAAATTCTCGATAAACAGCGTGGCCAGTTTAGTGGCTTGTGCGTCATATGCTGCTGTATCGTCCCAGGCGTCGCGCGGGTTCAGATATTTTGCATCGACGCCCGGCACGGCGGTGGGAATTTCCAGGTTCAGCAATTGCAGCTTTTGCGTTGGTACATTGTGCAGCGCGTTGTTCTGAATAGCTGCCACGATGGCGCGGGTAACCGGTATGGGAAACCGCGATCCCGTCCCGTCGGCGCCCCCGGCACCTCCGGTCCAGCCGGTGTTCACCAGATACACCCGGCTGTCGAAGTCCGCGATGCGTTTCATCAGCAATTCCGCGTACACGCCTGCGGGTCTGGGCATGAACGGCGCGCCAAAACAGGTGGAAAAGGTCGGGTTGATGCCCGCGGCGGCACCCAGTTCGGTGGAACCCACCCTTGCGGTATAGCCGCTCAGGAAGTGGTAGGCTGCTGCTTCCTTGGACAGGATCGACACCGGGGGCAACACACCGGTAACGTCGCAGGTCAGAAAAAGGATGTTTTTGGGCTCCCCGCCCCGGTTCTCGGCAGTGCGCATCTGCACGTGTTCAAGGGGATAGCTACAGCGCCCGTTTTCAGTCAGCGTGGTGTCGTCGTAGTCGGGGACGCGCTGCGTATTGGCCACGACATTCTCAACGATGGCGCCGAAACGAATCGCATCCCAGATCACGGGTTCATTTTTCTGGCTCAGGTTGATGGTTTTGGCGTAGCAGCCACCCTCCACATTAAATACTGCACCTTTCGCCCAGCCGTGTTCATCGTCGCCAATCAGGTAGCGGTCGGGGTCGGCGGACAGGGTCGTCTTGCCGGTGCCGGACAGGCCGAAAAACAGCGCGACATCGCCGGCCGAGCCCACGTTTGCCGCGCAGTGCATGGGCATAACGTCCTTTTCCGGCAGCAGAAAATTCTGCACCGAAAACATGGCTTTTTTCATTTCACCAGCGTATTTCATCCCGGCGATCAGCACTTTGCGCTGCGCAAAATTCAGAATCACCGCACCGCTACTGTTGGTCCCGTCTCGTGTGGGGTCGCAGACGAAATTGGCTGCGTGCAGTATTTTCCATTTCTCTTTGCCGGCCGGGTTAAATTTTTCAGTGCGGATAAACATATTGCGTGCAAACAACGAATGCCAGGCGGTTTCGGTGGTGACGGTAACCGGTAAATAGTATTCCGGATCCTGGCCTACGTGCAGGTGGGTGACAAAGCGATCCCGGTCGATCAGGTAAGCGTCGACCCGCGCCCAGAGGGCGTTGAAAGCGTCTGCGGCAAATGGGCGATTGACCGGACCCCAGGCGATGGCGTCGGTGCTGCTGGGCTCGTCGACAATATAGCGGTCTGCCGGGGAGCGGCCTGTATGTTTGCCGGTGGTGGTGAGTAGCGCGCCTGTGTTAGTGAGTACGCCTTCTTTGCGCAGTAGCGCTAGTTCGATGAGCTCCGCGTGGCTGAGGTCAGTATAGACATTTACCGCAGAATCTTCGATTTGGGTCATTAGTATCAATCCTGTGGAGAGTTCAAAAAAGGATGGTCCAGAACCGCATGGTTCAACCAGTCAGTGCCCGGTAGACGATGCAACCATGCGATCAGAGTGTCGCGCCGCAGGTATGTCAGGGGCCACCCCAACAGGTAGTTCGCCGCGGCGCACAGGGGAAAATGTGTAGGGTTGTTCACCAGGCGAAATCGGTCCAGAAAAACGGCCGACAATTATGCCAGAAAACGTGCCGAGGGCGAAGCGCGAGTTTTTGCTTGGTCAGGGTGTCGTCAGTCGCCACTTCAATGCAGAACCGGAGTGGTTGCGGCCAGCATTGCGTCGATATCCGTTCGGGTGAAGGCATAGATGAAGTGGCAGAATTGACAGGTGACTTCGATGGTCGGGTGTTCTGCCAGCATGGACTGAATCTCGCCCCGGCCCAGATTGGCCAGCATGTTAGCCGTGCGTTCCCGCGAGCAGCTACATGCAAAGCGCAACGCCTGGGGCGTAAACAGGCGCACGGACTCCTGGTGGAACAGGCGGTGCAATTGTTGCTGGTGGCTCAAGGTCAGTTGTTCTGCAGCGCTGACGGTGTGTGCGAGCCTGGTGAGCCGTTCCCAGGTTTCCTCGCGTTGTGTCAGACTTTGCACCTTGAGCGGCAGCGCCTGCAGCAACAGGCCCGCAGCGCGCTGGCCGTCCGCAGTGATCCACAGGCGGGTGGGTAGTTGTTCGGAGCGTTCGAAATACTCTTCGAGGCAGCGATCAAGGCGGGATTGCTCCAGGGGGACGACGCCTTGATAGCGCGACCCTTGCTGCGGATCGATGGTGACGGCCAGATGTCCGTTGCCTATAAGCTTGCGAATATCACGGTCGTCGATGGAATCGCTAGCGTCAGGCTGAATTTCATCCCTGAGCTGTCCGATGGCTCGCAAGTCGTGATGGTGGGAACAATCCGCCATAATCAGCGCGAGCGGGCCGTCGCCGCCCCGCGCCTGTAGCGTAATGGTGCCGTCAAAT
Source organism: Porticoccaceae bacterium (assembly GCA_041635095.1). Taxonomy (GTDB): domain Bacteria; phylum Pseudomonadota; class Gammaproteobacteria; order Pseudomonadales; family Porticoccaceae; genus JBFJKD01. The sequence goes on along the minus strand of JBFJKD010000041.1, from coordinate 3,247 downwards.
TTCAGTGTGGCGCTCAGTAGCCCGACCGCGGCCATGAACTGACCAATCAAGGATTGCACGGCGTCGGTGTGGGAGCGATGCTGGAGCACGGTCCGGTAGCTCGCATCCAATGAGATGATTTCCCCGCGCACGTCGCTATCGACAAAGATAAAACGCTGAAGAATATCGGATTCAGGTATTGGCATGGCGTGGTTCGGGTGTCGGCGGCGGGGTGTCGGGCCAAAGCCCGTCAGCTGAGCCTGGGTACATTGGCGGCTTATGGTACTACATTTTGTATTTACAACTATTGGTCGTGGGCGTTATTTTGAAATTGATGTAACTGGCGACGCTGTTTTTTCGTGGGCCGTTGTTGCGGCGGTCGGTGACCGTCGCGTGCCGCACTGCGCAGTGCCATATGCTGTTGTCGTCTGGCGATACTGGCCGGGGTTTCGGCATACAGAAGCTGGGCTTCAGAGGCGCCTCTACGCTGCTCAGAGAGTGCCGTGACAAACACGGTTTTTTCGTCCCAACCCTGGCGAATTTCCAGCGTTGCGCCAACTTTAATTTCGCGACTCGGTTTGGCGCGCTGCCCGTTAACCGTAATTTTACCGGCCTCAATCGCGCTTTTGACCAGCGCCCGAGTTTTGTAAAAACGCGCTGCCCACAACCATTTGTCGACCCGTACTTTTTCCATGATCAATGACGTATTTATTAGCCTGTTCCGGTGCCGCGCAAGTCGTCGTTTAAAGGTGTGGCTAATAGTTCATCAAAATGGTCAATTGCCGGGAACTCCAGATTTCCCCGCGGTGCCTGCTTGCTGTCGGGCTGGCGAATACAAATCAGCTGTTTTATTCCATACGCTCGAGCGGCACGCAGTACGGCTTCGCTGTCGTCGATAAACAGGGAGCGTGCGGGATTAAAGTCTACCTGGGTTGCGAGCTGCTGCCAAAAAGCTCGAGATTCTTTTGGCGCACCGTAATCGTGTGAAGAAATGACCTGGTCGAGCAGGGCGTCGATGCCGGTAATGTCGAGTTTCAGGTTAAGGCTGTGGCGGTGGGCGTTGGTGATCAGTATGCGCGCGCGTTGGTCTGCACCAAGCTGTTGCAGAAAGCGCCGCACCTGGGGTCGTTCGGCAATCAGGTGGCTAACCTCGCGCTTGAGCGCTGGAATATCAACCGCCAGCGTGTATGACCAGTAATCGGTGCAATACCAGTCGAGGGTGCCCTGTTTGCTCGCAAACTGACTCAGTAAGTGCTCAAGGGCTTGATCGGGGTCGAGGTTGTGGTGTTCTGCGTAGCGCCGGGGCAGGTGGTGCAGCCAGAAATAGTTATCAAAATGCAGATCGAGCAGTGTGCCGTCCATATCGAGGAAAACGGTGTCGATGGCGCTCCAGTCAATCATTGCGGATAATACTCGAAAGTCAGTCTGGCAGGTTGCGTAACATGACGTCCAATCCTAGCACAATGAAAGTCCCGAAAATATTGCAGCGACAGGCGGTGGCGCGCACGCGTCTATTTAAGGTGGAGCAACTAGAACTGCGTTTCAGTAATGGGGTTGAACGCACCTATGAACGGCTGGCATCTGCCGGATTTGGCGCGGTGGTCGTGGTGCCCCTGTTAGATGATGCCTCTGTGGTGCTGGTGCGCGAATACGCAGCGGGAATCGAAGACTATCAATGGGGCTTGCCCAAGGGGGCGATCGACCCCGGGGAACAAAATGTGGTGGCGGCCAATCGCGAATTACAGGAAGAGGCGGGCTACGGCGCGCGCCAACTTAGATTCATCAAAAGTATCCATTTGTCGCCATCGTACATGTCGCGCACCATCGATATTGTGCTCGCCCAGGGGCTTTATCCCTCGTCCTTGCCTGGCGACGAACCGGAGCCGCTGGAGGTGATGGCCTGGCCGTTGGCGGATTTAGGCGAACTGATGGCGCGCGGGGACGTTTCGGACAGCCTGTCCATTGCTGCATTGTATTTGGTGCGCGATATCCTGCACGAGCAGGGTTTGCCGACAGAGCCGTGCGTCGCCGACCCTCAACCAGGCGCAAATAACAGAGAAGAATTTTAAGCGTGACAAAAAACACCAGCGAGACAGACGTTGAAATTAACCCTGGGGCGTTGCTGGAGCAGGTGATTGCGCTGGCGCAACAGGCGGGACAGGCGATTCTCGACGTGTATGACGGCGATCAACTCAATGTGCGGACCAAAAGCGATGAGTCTCCGGTAACGGCGGCGGATCTTGCCGCCCATGGTCTGCTTGTGCCCGGCCTGCGCGGCATATTGCCCGCTGTTCCGGTTCTGTCGGAGGAAGGGACTATTCCGGCTTTTCGCGAGCGTAGTCGTTGGCAGCGTTACTGGCTCGTCGATCCGCTAGATGGCACCAAAGAGTTTATCCAGCGCAACGGCGAGTTTACCGTCAATATTGCGTTGATAGAAAATCACATCCCGGTGCTAGGTGTTGTCTACGTGCCCGTTACCGGGGTCGTGTACGCTGGGTCGGCAGGAACTGGTGCATTCAAGGAAGTAGATGGGATACGTGCGTCCATCCAGGTGCGCCCGTTACCACCACCCGGAGAAGTGACGGTAGTGGCCAGTCGTAGGCACGGTGCCGGTACAGTAGAGGCATTATTGACGGGTCTTTCGGCACAACTGGGCCCGGTGCAGGCAGTTTCCATGGGCAGTTCACTAAAATTGTGTCTGGTGGCGGAGGGTAAGGCGGATTTTTATCCGCGCCTGGCATTGACCTGTGAGTGGGATACGGCGGCTGCTCAGGCGGTGGTCGAGGCCGCGGGCGGTGCCGTGCTGGATATTGATTTCGCACCGATGCGCTACAACACCAAAGAGGAATTACTCAATCCGTTTTTTTATGTGGTCGGCGACCAGACGTTTGACTGGTCAACTCTGCTGAGCAATCCTCCGCAAGGCCTTGACGCGACAGACTAGCTAGAAAATATCCTGTGGTAGCGGCGCGCTCTGGTGTCCAAAAGGGGTGTTTTGATTAGCGAGCGGCGGCGGCGCGTTTTCCCGCAAAAACAACTCAAATATCGCGTCCGTGTCCCCGGGGGCCGCGCGTTGGCCGGTGACAGGATTAATACGTACCGAAACCAGGCCGTCCGGTTGCGGGAGGTATGTTTCGGGTTTGCCCGCGAGGGCTACACCCATAAAATCCATCCAGATCGGTAGTGCGGCAGAACCGCCGTATTCGCCTCTCCCAAGCGGTTCATTGCCATCAAATCCAACCCAGACCGTGGTGACGATGGTGGGGTT
>JBFJKD010000040.1:0-11860 GCA_041635095.1 Porticoccaceae bacterium | reverse complement strand
ATCAAAACTACCATCTCATTCACCATCTGTATCCCGCCATACCATTCTATAAAATGCACAGGGCCTGGCATTTGAAGCGCAACGAACTGACCCAGCACAACCTCAGTATTCAAACGGCGTTTGGCCTCGAGCCCGCTAATATAGAGTCCCACCGGCACTTCCATGACCGACCAGCCACCTGATTCAAGCTACCGGAGTGGCGCGACCGCCAACCGGTAGCTCGACACTTCTGGCCGTATGCCGACACATAACGCAATCAAGGTCATGTGCGTAACGTAAATTGACGTCAGTTGATCGTTGTCAAAACCGTCTCTGCGGTTGCCGACTAGCATTTCTCACCAACTATTTTTTTAACCTGTTAAGGGAAGGGCCAATATGTCGGGCGAATCCAGTTACGCTAAAACCGTGGTTGCGCAAACCCTGGAAGAAGCTCGAACGCGCCCCACAATGGATGCGGACGCCATGGGTAGAGCGCTTATTCAAGCAGTGGTGGAACAATATCTGACCTACCGCGACAGCGCCGACGTCGCCCGCGAACTGGAATATCTGGTGGAGTCACTGCAGGACGACGACCCGGTGGTTACCCGCGGCTGTTAGCTTCCCTTCTGGAGTTTCCCCGCTAGCTCACCAGTTGGTACTCGGAAAATTTGGGAGCCTCCATCTCCTTGTAAAAGCGGCTCAGGTGCCAGGGATACAAATTGGGCTTGCCGGTCTTGGCGATATACCAGCTATTGGGAAATCCGGGAGTCGCCATGGCGCGGTGAGCGCGCGGCGCACCGCCCCACATTGCGCTCAATTCAACGTTGTTCTCTCCATATACTTTTGCTGGCAGAATAAAATCCGACACCTAGAAGCCAGTGACCAGCACCAGCACATCCAGTTCGTGCAACCGACCATCGTTGGTGGGCACCTCCTGCGGCTCAATCGCCTGTATACACGCCATCCCCAACTGCGCCTCGCAAAATCGACACTCGAACTCCTCGTCAAAACCTTGTCTGCAATAACAACTCAAAACATTCCCTGTCAGGACATTCTATCGGTAATCAAAAAATCCACCGAATCACTGCAAGCTGGTGGAAAACATTACGCGTTAACCGCTCTGAATTGAATCCTCAAAAATGGGGGAACCGTACGCGTCGGCGAAAACCCGAGTCGCCAACAGGCGCGGCAACTGAACGCCGAACTAAATATCGCCCTGGGCACCGGGGCAGTATCCAACGACGACTGGTCTGACTGCCAGGTTCCGACTCCACGACAACACTCAACCCACGCCAGCATGTGATCACTCGCAACGTTAAGCCTTCGTTAAGGCGCGCCGGTTAATCTGCACTCCTCGAAAACCGAGGTGTCCTTATGACAGACTTGCAACTGGCCCGCAGCCTAAGACGATTCAACCCACAGGATGGTTCGCGCACGCATTTCTTAATCGCCGAGCGCTCTCACCCACGCCGCAGCGAGGTCGAAAAATTTATTGCCAACGTGTTTCGCAAGGTATATCAGGCGCAAGTGACGCAGTTTGCCCCCTTGTTACTGGCGCTGTGCGACGGTGATCGCCTGCTGGGCGCAGTGGGTATTCGTAGCGCAACAATGGAACCGCTATTTGTCCAACAGTACCTTGATGCCCGTGTCGACCAGGTCGTTGCTGGCGCGGAGCACCAACCAGTGAATGGCGACGATATTGCGGAAATCGGCAATCTGGCGGTGATGCGGCCCGGCACCGGCGCACTGCTGTTTGCCGCCCTGTGTCAATTATTGACCCACCAAAATTACCGCTGGGTGATCTGCAATGCGACCCCCGGCGTGCAAAACCTGTTCAACAAACTCAAATTTCCGGTAACAGCAGTGGTACGCGCCGACAAGACCCGTCTCACCGGTGGCTATCAGCACTGGGGCAGTTACTACCAGCGGCCCAGCACCGTACTGGTTACATCGGTCGCCGCCTGCCACAAAGCCCTTACACAAGATCCGGAGTTAGCCGAGATCAACACCCGTTTAGCACCGTTGCTGGACGATCTGATTGGCATACCTGTGTACTCAAAATGAACGCATTACTGATGCGTATTAACCAGAGTGCGCAACGGTGCGACGACGCGTCTGTGGTGCGCACGCTCGACGGGAATTCCAACACAGCAACGGCGCTATCGTGGCGGCAGTTATGGTTGCAGGTCGAGCACACCGCCGCCAGCTTGCGCCATCACCACGTGCGTTGCCTCGGCCTGATGCTCGCCAATTCCGCCGCGTGGATTGTTGCCGACCTGGCCGCCCAGCGCGCGGGCATTGCACTGGTTCCGTTGCCGGATTTTTTTACCCATCAGCAGCTGATGCATCTGTGTACCCGCGCTGGAATCGATGCGATCTTAAGCGACAATCCCACCCGTCTGCAGGCGCTTGGCTATGACGTCGAAGGCACCAGCGCGGAGCTTGATACCGAATCCCTGTCCATGGATGAAATGTTTACGCAGTCGATACGTATCGGTTACAACCGCACAGTCGCCCCGGTGACACTCCACGACGGTACCGAAAAAATCACCTTCACCTCTGGCACTACCGGACAACCCAGGGGCGTATGCCTGAGTCACGCCAGTCAATACCGCACAGCGCTGGCGCTGAGCGACCTGCTGCATTCTCTGCATATTCGCCGTCATCTGTGTGTGCTACCCCTGTCGGTGTTGCTGGAGAATGTCGCCGGCGTCTGGAGTACGCTACTTGCGGAAGGCGAACTGATTGTACTGCCGACACCGCTGACTGGATTACTTGGGTCCAGCCGTTTTGATCCCGATCAACTGGCCGCGAGTATCGACAGGTACGAACCGGAGTCCATGATTCTACTGCCAGAAATGTTGCGCGCACTGGTTGCCTGGTGCACTACTCGCAAGCGGCGCTTTCCCTCCCTGAAACTGGTCGCCGTTGGCGGTAGTCGCGTACCGCCCCCGTTGTTACAACAAGCGCGCGCCTGCGGCCTGCCGGTCGCCCAGGGATACGGACTTTCCGAATGCGCGTCGGTTGTGTGCCTCGACACCGTCCGCCGAGGTCGCTTTTCTGATAAACACCCACTTGACACCGTTGGTCGCTGCCTGCCCCACTGGCAAATCAGCGTAGCCGACGACCAGGAGTTAATCGTCTCGGGCGAAAGTTTTCTGGGTTATCTCGGCGAACCGCGCCACGATGGTCCGATATTTACCGGCGATCTTGGCCGCGTGGACGAGCAAGGGTTTGTCACCGTGATGGGCCGCAAAAAAAATCTGTTGATCAGTTCCTATGGACGCAATATCTCTCCGGAATGGGTAGAGAGCGAGCTGTGCCTGCAACCGGAAATCGCCCAGGCATGGGTCTTTGGCGATGCACAACCCTGGTGCGGTGCAGTTCTGGTTGCTCGGCCCGGCGTGTGTGCCCAGGGTATCAACGCCGCCGTACTTCGCGCCAACAGCACGTTGCCCGATTACGCGCACATCGTGCACTGGTTAAGCGCCGACGCGCCGTTTTGCGTGGAGAACAATCAACTCACCGCCAACGGTCGATTGCGGCGCGACAGCTTGTTACAACACTATACAACGAACATTGCACGGCTCTATCAAGCCCGTTGTGACGATTCCACAGATTACAATCAGCCTGACGCGCAACGGAGTATTCACATATGACGTTTTACGCGCAACTCCAGCAGCAAACTGAGGCAGACCGGCAGTTTTTGCTAACCGCGCCGGTTATTCAGCGTGCCGTGGCCGGCACCCTGCCACTCGCCAGCTACATCGCTTTTTTGACTGAAGCCTATCACCACGTTAAACATACAGTGCCGCTATTGATGGCACTCGGCAGTCGCATTCCAGAAAGCAAAGAATGGCTACGCGCAGCGGTGGCGGAGTACATCGCCGAGGAACTGGGTCATCAGGAATGGGTGCTCAACGACATCGAGGCCTGTGGGGGAAATAAGGCCTCCGTACGTAGTGGTAGCCCCCGCCTGGCCACAGAAGTCATGGTTAGTTACGCCTGGGACACCATCCAGCGCGCTAATCCCCTCGGGTTTTTTGGCATGATTCACGTGCTGGAAGGCACCAGCGTAACCGTCGCCACACAAGCCGCCCAACAAATTCAACATAGCCTCAACTTGCCCAACCAGGCATTTACCTACCTCGCTTCCCACGGCGAACTGGATCAGGATCACGTGCGCTTTTTTGCCGATCTGATAAATCGTATTGACGACACAGAAGATCGCAAGGCGATTGTTCATGTAGCACAGATAATCTATCGTTTGTATGGCGCAATGTTTCGTTCCCTGCCATTGTATGCGGACGGGACGCAGGTCGATCCACTCGTTGAATCAGCTTGCGCGGCAGGGCTGTCGTCTACCCAGGCCCCATACCAATATCAGGAGTGTGCACATGGATTTGAAAAATAAGGTCGTGTTGTTGACCGGTGCCGGCGGCGGCATTGGCCAGGCGCTGGCAAAAAAATTGGCCAGCGCGGGCGCGACACTACTACTCAGCGGTCGCGACCAAACTGCGCTGAACGCACTGCGCAGTGAATTACCGGGGGAACATCGGGTGTTGGCGGCGGATATCAACACCGAAACCGGTCGCAATGCACTGGTGGAGGCGTGCCGTTTATATGCCCGGCCCCTGGATATTTTGATCAACAATGCCGGAGTCAACCGCTTCGGTCTGTTTCGCAATCTGCGTCAAAGCGACCTGGAAGCCCTGCTGATGACCAATCTGGTTGCCCCCATGCTGTTGACGCGCGCGCTGTTGCCGGCATTGCTCGAAAGAAACCAGGGCTTGATCGTAAACATCGGTTCCACCTTTGGCAGTATTGCCTTTCCCGGTTTCGCGGCCTATAGCGCCACCAAGTTTGGCCTGCGCGGCTTTACCGAGGCGCTGCGCAGGGAGCTGGATGGATCCCAGGTACAAGTACTGTACGTCGCACCCCGCGCCACCCGCACGGCGTTTAACGCGGGCGCCGTGGACGATCTGAACAAGGCCCTCAAAACCCCCACCGACAAACCGGACAAAGTGGCCACGGCGATCGTTAAAGCCATCCAGATCGAACAGGCCATCACACAGATCGGCTGGCAGGAGCGACTCTTCTCCCGCATCAACGCGCTGATGCCCGCTCGCGTCGATAAGGCGTTGCGCAAAAAATTACCGGTGATCAGCCGCTTTGCGAAGCAAGCAACAGCCACCAAACCGCGCGCCGACGCATGAAATTATCACTCTGAACGTATGTCATACCAACCCAAGGAGCATTCCCGTGAAATTGCTACGCGCCGCTGTGTCGATCCTGTTTCTGCTCGGGCCACTCTGGGCACAAGCTGATAATTTGGGCCCGGACGCGGGCGCCTGCAGCGCCGCTGCGCTACCGCTCCAGCAACGCTGGGACGACATTACTTATCAGCTTGCCGAAGCAGATCGCGAAGCCGCCTATGTCGACCTGATCCAGCAAACCAGCGCCGCCACCGCTGCGCTTCCGCAGTGCGCGGCAGTGTGGATATGGGATGGCATTACGCGCTCCACCTACGCCGGAGCCGCTGGGGGCTTAGGCGCCCTGAAAAGTATTCGCCACGCGAAACGTTCACTGCAACAAGCCATCGCCATCGATGCCACTGCTTTGTCGGGTGCGGCGCACACATCTCTTGGCTCGCTATATTATCAGGCGCCCGGCTGGCCTATTAGTTTTGGCGACAAAAAACTTGCCGAACAACATTTACGCCTGGCCCTGGAGATGGCCCCCAACGATATAGACGCCAATTATTTTTACGGTGATTATCTGTTCACCCGTAAACAATACCCGCAGGCGCAACTGGCCCTGCACAAAGCGCTCGCCGCGGCCCCGCGACGGGAACGCCCGGTGGCCGACCTGGGACGGCGCGCGGAAATTCAGCGCCTGCTGGATCAAATAGCGCGCAAACTGTGAGCAGCCACCCATGAAGAGCAAAGCGTGCGCATCCTGATCGCGGAAGACGACCAGTCCCTGGGACGCGGCCTGGTCACTGCACTGGAACGGGAAGGCTTCGTCCCGGAGTGGGTGCGGCGCGGCGACGAAGTATTGCCCGTGTTGCGCGGTGAGACCTTTGCCCTGCTGGTGCTGGATCTGGGGTTGCCGGGACTCGACGGCCTGGCGGTACTGCAACAACTGCGCGCCGAACACCACGAAGTCGGCGTGCTGATTCTTACTGCGCGCGCCGAGACCACCGACAAGATAAGCGGCCTCAATCTCGGCGCCGATGATTATCTGACGAAACCCTTTGATATCGATGAATTCCTGGCCCGCCTGCACGCGATTCAGCGGCGCCGCGAAGGCCGGGCTGAAAGTCTGCTAAATCATGGCGCGGTTACCTTGAACCCCCATGCCCATACGGTTACCCACAACGGTACGCCCGTCGCCCTGTCGCGGCGCGAAATCCAGCTTCTGCAACTGCTGCTCGAAAAACGCGGCCGCGTATTGCGCCGCGCCGACCTCGAACAACAACTGTATCGCTGGGGCGACGAAGTGGAAAGTAATGCCCTGGAAGTACACATTCACCACCTGCGTAAAAAATTGTACCCACAACTGGTGCGCACCGTACGCGGTGTGGGCTATACCATCGACAAACCATGATCTCGATTCAACGCCTGCTCACCTCGACCCTGGTGGGTCTGATCACCGCCTCCCTGGCGGCCAGCCTGGTGTGGAGCTATTACTCGATCCGCCACGAAGTCGAAGAAGTATTCGATGCCGAACTGGCGCAATACGCCCGGCTGTTGCGTCAATCCTGGGAATCACCGCCGAACCTCGCTCGACCCCTGATCACCAACCTGTTCGATACGCCGGAAACAGAAATGTCAGAAACGGCGCCCGACGCGGCCACAACCGAGAACAGGGAGTCCGGACCCTGGGGTCATGCCTACGAACGCAAGATCGCCTTCCAGATATGGCGCAACGACAACTTGCTGGCCCGCTCTTCCTCCGCACCAGAAAACCCATGGGGACCAAGCCTGCACCCGGGTTATCACAACGTGGTGGTCGACGACCGCGAATGGCGTGTGTTTTTTCTGCTTAACGACGATGTGTGGATCGGGGTAGGCGAGCGAATCGGCATTCGTGATGAAATTAGCCGGGAAATGCTCAGCCAGGGGATTGCACCGGCACTGCTGGCGATTGTGCTGGTAAGCATTATCGTCACTCTGGTGGTGCGCTACGGTTTGGCGCCCCTTTCCAGCACGGCCAAGGCACTGCGCACACGCCGACCGGAAAACCTGACACCGCTGGCTATCCAGCGCGCACCCAGCGAAGTAAAGGTTGTGGTACAGGCCATCAACCAGTTATTCGAACGCCTGCGAGAAGCCATTCAGCGGGAACGCTCCTTTACCGCAGACGCCGCCCACGAACTGCGCACGCCCATCGCCGCGATCAAGGTCCACCTGCAAAACGCCCGACGTGCCCGCAACGCGGCAGACGCGCGCGACTCACTGACCGAACTTGAAAAGGTGGTGACGCGCACAGAAGGATTGATCGAAGAGCTGTTAACCCTGAGTCGGCTGGATCAGGACAGCGTGGAGCTGCCCATGGCCGATGTGCCCCTCCGGGCGCTTATTCAGAATTGCTGGAACGACCTGGAGCTGGTTAATCGCGAGCAACAACTCGAGCTGCACTTCACTGGTGAGAACGACCCGCACCTGACTGGCAATCGGGAAACTCTAGGGATTCTGTTTACCAATCTGCTGCGCAATGCTATCCAGTACGCCCCGGCCGGAACGCCTCTGACCATATCAATAGCAGTGCGCGCTGCCTCAGTTGATGTGGAAATCACGGATCGCGGCCCCGGGATTGCGCCGGATCTTCGCGCCCGAGTGATGGAGCGGTTTTATCGAGCCGATATGAGCAAACTGCACTACAACGACGGCACTGGCCTGGGGCTGGCCATCGTCCAGCGCATCGCCGCTATCCACCACGCCAGTGTCCGTCTGGCCGACGCCCCCACCCCACCCGGCCTGCGGGTCATTTTGTCTTTCCCGTCTGTCCAGTCCTGACTCGAACACCCCCAGCCCAGGGGGTTGAAGCCGAGCTCCAAGCCCCCTCCCGGTAAGGGGCCGCTCACCGCGACCGCAAGACCTGGGGTTGATCACATTTTTTCATACATATAGTGTTGCAATTCACTTTCATCCACACTATCTTGTGTCGCTAGAGAAGTTGCGTACTATATCTGGGGTTCAGAAAATTACGTCGAATACAGTCGGATAGAGCCGCCAATGATGACGCAGTCGAGAAGAATATTCTATCGCACTGCCGCAAGCAGTCAGACGACCACGCGCCACCGGAAAACGTACCACAACATAACAACAGAGCAATTTGCCACCGGGCGTAACGCGACCGCACAGCCGCACCACACAACAACAAACGAGCTATATAGCAGGTAATATTTGTATGGAATCCACAACGCAAGCAGGACAGTCAACCCATCCCGATGCACAGGCAGGCCAGCCGGACGACCGCCAGGGTGCACCCAGTCTCAGCGCCCGCGCCAGTACGGTAACCGCCACCGCCCCCGGCAAGCTGCGGGTGATCAAGCGCAACGGCACCGTGGTGCCCTACGACGATTCTAAAATCGCAGTCGCCATTACCAAGGCGTTTCTCGCCGTGGAAGGCGCGGCGGCGGCGGCCTCGGGACGGATTCACAACACCGTGGCAGCCCTCAATCAGCAGGTTACCGAAACCTTCAAGCGGCGCATGCCCTCCGGTGGCACCGTGCATATCGAGGATATTCAGGATCAGGTGGAACTGGCCCTGATGCGCAGCGGCGAACAGCGCATCGCCCGCTCCTATGTGATTTACCGGGAGGAGCGCTCCCGGGAACGGGCCGCCGAGCGCCCCGCGCCGCTGCCCACCGAATACACCGAGACCCACATCGAAGTCACCTTCAACGACGGCACCCGTGGCCCGCTGGATATGGAGCGTCTGCACACCGTGGTCAGCGAGGCCTGCGCGGACCTGAAAGACGTCGAGGTAGATACCATTCTCAAGGAAGCGCTGCGCAACCTGTACGACGGCGTGTCCATGAAAGACGTCAACACCTCGCTGGTGATCACCGCCCGCACCCTGGTGGAAAAGGAGCCCAATTACACCTATGCCACCGCGCGATTGCTGATGGACGGCCTGCGCGCCGAAGCGCTGTCTTTCCTGGGTACTGCGGAACGGGCTACCCAGCACGAAATGGTGCAGCTCTATCCCCAGGTATTATCCGCCTACATTCGGCGCGGCGTGGAGCTGGAACTGATCGCCCCGGATCTGGCGGAATATAATCTCGACCAGCTTGGCCGGGCGATTCACCCCGAGCGGGATCTGCAATTTAGCTACCTCGGCCTGCAAACCCTGTACGACCGCTACTTCCTGCACAGCGACGACGTGCGTTTCGAACTGCCGCAGATCTTCTTCATGCGCGTGGCCATGGGCCTGGCGATCGAAGAGCAGCAGAAAGAAGACCGCGCCATCGAGTTCTACAACCTGCTGTCGTCGTTCGACTACATGAGCTCCACCCCAACCCTGTTCAATGCCGGCACCCTGCGCCCGCAACTGTCGAGCTGCTATCTGACCACCGTGCCGGACAGCCTCAAGGGCATCTACGGCGCCATTCAGGACAACGCCATGCTCTCCAAATGGGCGGGCGGCCTGGGTAACGACTGGACCCCGGTGCGCGGCCTGGGTGCCTATATCAAAGGCACTAATGGCAAGTCCCAGGGTGTGGTGCCCTTTCTGAAAGTGGTCAACGACACCGCCGTGGCGGTCAACCAGGGCGGCAAGCGCAAGGGCGCCGTATGTGCCTATCTGGAAACCTGGCATATCGATGTCGAGGAATTTATCGAGCTGCGCAAAAACACCGGCGACGATCGCCGCCGCACCCACGACATGAATTCCGCCAACTGGATTCCCGATCTGTTTATGAAGCGCGTCTTCGAAGACGGCCCCTGGACCCTGTTCTCCCCCAACGATGTGCCCGACCTGCACGACCTGTACGGCACCGCCTTTGAAATTCGCTACGCCGAATACGAACTGATGGCCGCCAGCGGCGAGATCAAGCTGTCCAAAACCGTCCGCGCTCAGGAACTGTGGCGCAAAATGCTCGGCATGCTGTTTGAAACCGGTCATCCGTGGATGACCTTCAAGGACCCCTGCAACCTGCGCTCGCCACAGCAACATGTCGGCGTGGTGCACTCCTCCAACCTGTGCACGGAAATTACCCTCAATACCAAGGCCAACGAAGAAATCGCGGTGTGTAATCTGGGCTCGGTCAATCTCGCCCAGCACATCAATGCAGACGGCCAGTTGGATAGCGACAAGCTGCGCGCCACCGTGCGCACCGCTGTGCGCATGCTGGATAACGTTATCGACATCAACTACTACTCCGTAGACACCGCGCGCCAGTCCAATATGCGCCACCGCCCGGTCGGTCTGGGATTAATGGGTTTTCAGGACGCCCTGTACCAGATCAAAACCGCCTACGGCTCCGACCAGGCAGTTGAATTTGCCGACCGCTCCATGGAAACCATCAGCTACCACGCCCTGGAGGCCTCCAGCGACCTCGCCGAGGAACGCGGCAGTTACGCCAGCTACGAGGGTTCCCTGTGGAGCCGCGGTATTCTGCCCATCGACTCCATCGAGTTACTGGAAAAAAATCGCGGCAGCCAGTACATCGAAATGGACAAATCCCGCACCCTCGACTGGGATAGCCTGCGGGAAAAAATCCGTAGCCAGGGTATGTGCAACTCCAACGTCATGGCCATTGCCCCCACGGCCACCATCGCCAATATTACCGGCGTCAGCCAGTCCATCGAGCCGACGTATCAAAACCTGTACGTCAAATCCAATCTGTCCGGGGAATTCACGGTGGTCAACAGCTACCTGGTTCACGAACTGAAGGACCGCGGTCTGTGGGACGCGGTGATGGTCAACGACCTGAAATACTTCGACGGCTCGGTGCAGGCTATCGCGCGGATTCCGGACGACCTCAAGGAACGCTACGCCACCGCATTTGAAGTGGAACCCAAATGGATCGTCGAAGCCGCCAGTCGACGCCAGAAATGGATCGACCAGGCACAAAGCCTGAACCTCTATATCGCGGGGGTAAACGGTAAAAAGCTCGACATGACGTATCGCATGGCCTGGCTGCGTGGCCTGAAAACCACCTACTACCTGCGCTCGCTGGCGGCCACCAGCACCGAAAAATCCACCGTCAGCACCGGCACCTTAAACGCTGTGGCCTCCGGTGCCGCCGTACCCGCACCGGTGCCAGCGGCCTGCTCAATTGATGACCCCGACTGTGAAGCCTGTCAATAACAGTCAAGAACAACCCAGCCGGGGTGACTGGGCGCACGCTCCGCTATCGACGCATCAAGACGTCGGCGGAGTGTTGCGCCATTTTTCTAAATTTAACCCGTTGTCGAACAACACAATAACGCTGGGGAAGTAACAATGCTGAGCTGGGATGACTTTCATACCGAAGACGCCATAAAAACCTATAACCCGCAAACCGCGACGGTCGTGCCGCCACCGGTTGCCAAGGTAGCGAAGCCTGCACCGCCGATGGCAGCAGCCCCGCACGCGACCAGCACTGCGCCCCCGGCAAACACGCCCCCTGCCGCTGTCATGGGCAGCCACGACGCAGCACACCCCGACACCGGTGTGGCAAACGTGTCCGCCGCCGCCATGCAGGACGTGCAGAAACAGGCGCTGGCAGCGATTGCCAGCCTCGACGTCAGTGCGGGGCTCGAAGAACTGGAAATGGGTGCGGAGCGCATTCGCGTCGACGATAAGCGCATGATCAACTGCCACGCCGATCTCAACCAACTGGTGCCCTTCAAATACGACTGGGCATGGCAAAAATACCTTGATGGCT
>JBFJKD010000039.1:0-11998 GCA_041635095.1 Porticoccaceae bacterium | reverse complement strand
CTGGTCAATAATGAAAATTATTGTCCGCTAAAATAATAAAAATTCCCCGACGGTGATTAACCAGGGAGCTACGAGCGTCGGGCAGCGTTACACACCACGGGCCAATTGGCGTACGGGCTCTAACCAAAAACCGCGTTGGGATCGAGCGCGGTCTTTACCCGTTGTTGCAGGTCGACAATACCGGCGTGGGTGAAAGACCTGGTGGCTTCCAGCAATATATCGGAGTCGGCATGGGTTGCGCCATAGCCCTGTTCCGCCAGCTCGGTCAGTATGACGCGCGCGCATTCCTTGGCTTTTTCCAGGCTGTCCGCGTCGCTGTGCCGGTAGGGCACACAGATGCGGGCCAGCATGGTGCGCCAGGTAATGGCAAATTCGGTAAACGCGCTGACGCCCTGTTTATCGGCAATGGCCTGCACGGCGTTACTCAGTCCCGTTGCGTCGCTGCCTTCGATGGCAGCACCGAGCGTAAGGCGTACCTGTCCGAAAGCGGAGGGGGCTGGATCTGCGTTGATTTGCCCGCGCATGGCCTGTTCGCGGCCATTCCAGACTGGATTGTCGCCCATGTCCGCTGCGGTTTTAAGCTCGGCGCCCGGGATCGCGTCAATGGCGCCCTGTACCGCCGCCCACACCACGTCAACGTTACCTTGTATGCCGTACAGCGCGGCGTAAACATTCCAGGTGCCGATATGGTACTTGCCGGCCAGATCCTGCGGGGCCAACCGCGTGTCGACCGGCTCGCCGCTAAAATTAATCGCTTCCTGGCGGGCATCGCTGATAACGATGGTGTTGGGAATCAACATGTTCACACGCAGAAAATGTAACGCGTCGACGGTTGCGGCCAATGCTTCCGCGTCGGCCAGCTGGATGGTGAATGGTTTGTAGACTGGCGGGGCAGGCATTAACCACAGACCAATTTTGGTAATGATGCCGAGATTGGATTGGGTAAACAGACCGTCCACGTAGGGGCCGTAGCCGTATTTGAACAGCTGCCAGGTGTCACTGCCTGGCATCGCGCCCATGCCGGTACGCACCAGGGTGCCATTGGCCAGCAGCACTTCCATGCCGCACTGCATCAACAGGTGGTCGCCGTAGGGGGTGTAGCCAAACTCCCGCGCGCCGATGCTGTCGGCGATGGAGTGGCTGCTGTTTTTATCCACATCCACCCAGAACGGAATCTTGTTGTCGGCTAAATATTGTTGCATTTGTGCGTAGGTGACGCCCGGCTCTACCAGAGCGTAGGCGGCCGGCGTGTTCACGTCGAGAATCTTGTTCATGCGCTTGAGGTCGAGCATCACGATATCCCCGGACTCCGGGGGCGGCGTTGCACCGAGCCCACCAGCGTTCGGCATAGTCCAGAGTTTGACGGGTTTGCCATCCACCAGCTTGAGAATACCCTGTAGTTCCTCGGCACTCCCTGGCGTCACAACGGCAATGATTTCTCGCGCTTCCTGGTCGTCGCTAACCGCGCGACGCATGCGCTCAATTTTTTCCCGATAGGGCGCAGCCCGTTCTGCCGAAGCGGCAATGACATGGTCTGCGCCGAGCAATTTACTGATTTCGTTGACAACGGTATTCATAAAGGTATCGATCCCGATAACAGTTTTTGTATTGGTCGTTAGTCACGACTGGGTGGTGACATGACGACGGGGTATTTTTTGTCCATGTTGATGCGCGAAAAAGGATCCCGTTTGGCGTACACAATGGATTCGTCCGGTTCGCTGTCGCGCCAGGTAAACGAGCAACGGGTGCAATAGAAAACGGTCCACACCAGCTGGTCCTGTGCGTCGCGACCTTCGTGCTCTACGCAGCAGGCATCTTGTTCAGACTGGCAGCGCGGGCAAAAGCTCATGACTGACCTCCTTGCTGTTGCTGCAGTGCCTGAATAATTTTTGCCAGTTCATCAATTTTCGGGCCGCTGGGCGGCGTAACAATTTTCGCATCGGCGCCGACTTTGTCGGGGGGCATAAAACTGGTGGCGTCGATAATCAGACGATGGCCCTTGCCGGGTACTTCCGCGGCCGGGTCGATAATTATCATGGGCATGTTGGGCACCACAATAATGTCGTCGGCGCGGGTGCGTGTCGATAGCGCCCACATCACCTGGTTCAGATCAAAGGGGTCGACATCGTCGTCCACCATAATCAGATTTTTCAGATACATCAGCCCGTGGGGAGTGCCGAGGGCGCGCATGGCCACGGACTTGGCGAAACCTGAAAAGCGGTTCTTCACCGAAATAATACCGGTCAGTCCGTGCTGGTAGAGGGCGTTGACCGCCTCCACTTCGGGAAAGTCTTCCTTGAGTTTGGCGTAGATGGGCGCCGAAGTATTCAGGCCGATCAGGGTGTCGTGTTCGGTCCAGCCCTTGCCGATATAAATATTTTCGAAAATCGGGTTGTTGCGGTGGGAAATTCCGGTGACGCGGAACTGGGGTGCCATACGCACGCCGCTGTAGCTACCGGGGAATTCGCCGAACGGTCCCTCGTACTGGCGCGAGCCGTGAATCAATTCCGCTTCGATGACCATTTCCGTATCCGCGAGAATGTCCATGCCATTACCGGATTCCGTAAGGCGCAAGGGCGCGCCCATCATCTGCGAGGCATAGGCGAATTCTGACTCATCATAGCCAATGGGCGTGGCGGCAAACATACACATGGCGGGATGGTTGCCCAGCATCACTGCGATTTTTAGCGGTTTATCATCCCGTTCCGCAGCGATAATCATACGGCCCATATCGTGGGCGGGCACCGACAGCAGGGTAAAGATATCCTTGCCCTGGGGCTGAATGCGATAAATGCCGACGTTTTGCTTGCCGAAGTTATCCGGGTCGTGGGGGTCGCGGCTGACCACGTTGGCCTTGCCGATATAAAAACCGCCGTCGTACTCGTTGATACGATACAGGGGTAATACATCGTATAAATTAAAATTGGCGTCGATGCGGTTTTCGTGCACCGGGGCTTTGTCCGCCGCAATTCGTTTGAGCAGCGGTTTATCGGCACCCCAGCGGGAAATAATGTCGTAGAACAGCTCCTTGATGGTGGTGCCCTTGGGGTGACCGAGCAGCAGCGCCAGATTGGTAAAGCTACCGTGCACCCCCAACACCATGCTTTTGCCGGGATAACCCTTTATGTCGTTGAAAATAATCGCCGGGCCATTCATGGCGTCGCGCCCGGCAGCAACCGCAATGTTGCGAATATCGGGTTCGGGCATGACCGCTTCCGGCCAGGTAATACACTGACCGTGTTCGGCGAGAAATTCGAGAAAATCCCGCAGGCTGGTAATGCGCGCCGCTACCCGCAGCGCGGATTCAGAAAGCGTGACATCTTTTGTTTGCGCGGCCGCGGTGGACATTGCTTTAGTGGCCATGATCGGCTCCGGGTAACTGGACAGTGATCCATTTCCATTCGGTGAGGGCATCCACGTCGACCTCGACCCCTTCGCGACCGAACCCGCTGTCGCCCGTGCCGCCAAAGGGCACATGGGGTTCGTCGTGCAGTGTCGGTGCGTTGATATGCACCATGCCCGCGTTGATATTTTGCGCCAGCATCAGGGCACTGTTGATATTGGTCGTGCATACCGCCGCGCTCAGGCCGTAGCGGGTGTCGTTGGCCATGGCCAGGGCGGCGTCTACATCGGCAACCGAATAGACGGCGGTCACCGGCCCGAAGGTTTCCTCATAGCACAGGGTCATATCTTTGGTTACACCAGTCAGAATAGTGGGCTGGCAGCGGTTGCCCTCCCATTCGCCGCCGGTGACCACCGTGGCGCCAAGATCCCGCGCATTTTTTATGTGACTGCGCACTCGCTCCCGTTGTCGCGGTGAAATAATGGGTCCGAGAATGGTGGACATCTCCCGCAGATCGCCCATGGGCAGGTGGCTGGCGGCAGCGGCGAATTTTTTTACAAATTCAGCGTAGATGGGCGCCTCGACAATAATTCGGCTGGAGGCCATGCAGGCCTGACCCTGGTACAGGAACATGCCAAATACGGCGGTTTGCACCGCCTGGTCGAGGTCCGCGTCGGCAAGAATGACCAACGGGTTTTTGCCGCCGAGTTCGAGAATGCAGCGTTTCATGTGTTTACCACACAGTTCGCTGATATGGCGACCGACGCGGCTGGAGCCGGTAAAGGCGACGGTCTTTACCAGCGGGTGGGTAGTGAGAAAGTCGCCCACATCCACACCGAAGCCCGAAACGACATTTAATGCGCCGGGCGGAAAACCCGCTTCGGCAATTAACTGGGCAAAGCGATAGGACAGTGACGGCGCTTCCTCGGAAGAAAGCAGCACCACGGTGTTGCCGGTGGCCAGCGGTGACGCCACCAGTTTGGCGGCCTTAATCAGCGGCACGTTAAATGGGGTGATAGCGGCCACAACGCCGAGGGGTTTGCGCACACTCATGCTGAGCCGGCCGGGCACATCGGAGGGTATGGTCTGCCCGGTGACGCGACGCGCGGCCCCGGCGGCGGCGCGCAGGTGGCCAATACTGTACTGTACCTCGAATTGCGCCTTGTTCATCGGCGAGCCGATTTCGTCAATCAGAATGTCGATAAATTCGTTGCGATCCCGTTCCAGTAGATCAGCGGCCTTGCATAACAATGCCTCGCGGTCCTTGGCCAGGCCCTGGCCATAGCTTTGAAAACAGGCGTGCGCCGCTTCCACGGCCGCGTTAATGTCGGCCTCGCCTGCCTCCGCTGCCTTGCAGTACAGGGTGTCGTCGATGGGGTTCAGTACGTCGAAGTATTTGCCGCTCGCGGGTTTGGTATGTTTACCGTTAATCCAGAGGTCGTGGGTCTTACTCATAATCGGGGTTCCTGGTGACGCTTAATCCGCTTCCGACGGTGTCGGGGGCGCGGTGTTGGCGGTGGAAGATTCAGATTGAATGTACGCGATCAGGCTGTCCAGATCGCGGTCGTTGATATCGGTGGGTCGAAACGGCGCCATTTCCATCAGGCCGTCGCGCACCACGTAACGAATGTAATCGGCGCTGAGGTCAGCGCGTGCCAGAATCACCGAGTTTTCTTCGCCCTTCAGTAATTTCAGTTTCATGGTGCCGGCGTGGCCATCACCGGGATTGTGGCAGCCGCTACAGAACAGGTTATATGTTGCTTGGCCGTGGGCCAGATCGACAGTTTTTTCAGCACTGGTTGCCAGGTCCGGCGCCACAGCCGCGGAGTCCTTCTGACCCGGCTCACAGGCGCTTAATGCCAACACCAACACCACGGGTACCAACGCGGTAACCAGCATATTTTTCATGATTGCTGCCCCCGCATTCTTTGCGGCCAAATACCCATTTTGCCCGGCGATAGAATGCCGTCCGGGTCGAGGGCATCCTTGAGGGTTTCGTGCATACGCCACAGGGCGCGGTCGTTGTAATTATAGGTGTCGGCGATTTGATCCATAAACGACAGATGGGTGCGGTATTCGCCGTAACCCAGTTTGGCGGCGTCGTTGATTAACACACCGAACAGCTCGTGGGCGCGTTTCTTTTCGTCGTCGCTCATACGGTCGAACATCAGCATAAAAATATGGTGCTGGTCGCGCCAGCCGATCAGGAACTCGCCAATATAGTCAAAGTTGTACTCGTGGGCGCGGTCGCGAATCATATGGAACTGCTTCATCGAATCCTTGCCGTCGGCGGCGGAAATGGGTGAGAAGTTAATGTGCCCACCGCCCCCGACCCAGTTGAGCAGGCTGAACTCGGTCATGTTGGGAATGCCGCGCATCAGTTTGGCGCGGTAATCCCAGCCCGGATCGCCCTTGCGGTCGGCGTCGAAGTAAATTTTCGCACCGGGAATTTGGCGCAGTGTCGCTTCCACCATTTCCCAGTTGTTGTCCATAATCGGTTGCGGGCCGTACAGCGCCGCATAAAAATTCCACATGCCGAGTTTTAAATCCGAGGCTATTTTCTTGCGAATGCTGTCCGGCACCGGACCCTTGCCGGTGTAGTACTGGCGTTTGGTCACCGACATGGCCGATTCCCACAGCAGATCCGCCGTCAGGGCGCCATTGGCGATCACCATATTCAGTTTCAGTGGCAATACCAGGTCGGTGATGAGTTCCAGATCTTCTTCCCGCGGCAGAGTCACCATAAACGGCATATAACCGGGCGGTTCGTGCATCAACCAGATACCCATTTTGGTAATGACGCCGAAATTGGATTGGGTGAAGAGGCCGTCCACCCAGGGGCCAATGCCGTATTTATACAGGCTGCTGGTTTTGCTGTTGGGCACGCCGCCCATACCGGTTTCCACCACCGTGCCGTCGGCGAGGATGACCTCCATGCCACATTGCATCAGCAGGTGGTCGCCGTAGGGGGTGTAACCCGCGCCATGGTCCGAGGTGTTGCCGACAATGCCGCCCCAGGCCGGGGCCGCGCAGTCAATCCACAGCTTGCTGCCTTTTTCCTGCAGGTAGTTGTACAGATCCTGGTAGCTCACGCCCGGTTCGACCACCGCGTAACCGTGCTTTTCGTTAACCTCGATAATCCGGTTCATGCGCTTCAGGTCGAGCACCACATACCCCGGCTTGCGGGGCGCGGGACCGCCATAGGCGAAGTTTTTGCCGGTGGAAATTGTCCACACCGGTAACTGGTGGGTGCGCGCCACCGCCAGAACGCCCTGGACTTCCTCGACGGTTTTTGGAGCGACGGCGGCAGAAGGGGCGAAATTGCTGTCGTCCAGTGTGGAGTAGGCGTCCCGATAGCTGCGCAGGTGCGCGCGATCGTCGGTGAACACGTACTCCGCACCGACCACGACTTGCAATTCCGCGATGGCCGAGGCGAAGGTGGCGGGGCTGATGCCCTGGGGTAAAGGCTTATCCATAATAATGACGTCTCTATCGTGGGCCGCGTTTTCTGGCCTGTCTGTTTTCGTGCTTGTTAGTGATTATCGTTAGTGCCATCTGTGTCCGCTTGACCGCGGCTGCCATTCGCCGTTACGGCAATGTGTTGGTCGATTAACCTGTCTAACCCGTCTGCGTTACTTTCAGCATCCACGACACCAGATAACCGGAATCTGCCCCACTGTATGTTGCCGCCACCGTTGTTTTGGCGCGCGTTAGCGCGCCCTCCGCCTGGGCAATCAACGGCAATGCGCTGGCGAGCATCTGCGGCCAGGCCGCCCGTGCCTGTCGCAGACTGGTACTCAGCGGTAACGCTACGGCGTGGGGCGCGTCAATGTCGTGTATCAGCGCAATCCCGCGGAAATCGTGGGTAGCGCGGTAGTGCACGCCAAATCCCCGTTGTGCGGCGGTATGTTCGAGTACAAAAAAATCCGAATCCCGGGTTAGCCCGAAGACAATGCCATTGGGGTGAGTGCGGCAAAAATTATCGATTTCCCCCATTTGCCCGGCAACGTCCCGGGCGGTGGCGGAGAGCAGCGGCGCGGAGCCGTTCCAGGTATTGGCAAAAAGGGTGGCCTGTGGGTTGTTTTCATCCGCGAACACCAGCGTCGGTATGTCGTGCGATTCAAGCCGCTCGCTGTGCAGCGCCGCGAGACCGGTACTGCCAGCGATTGCCGAAGCCGCTACCGTGGTTTTTAGAAAAGCGCGTCGCGTTAACATAGAAACGCATCCCCTGAATAGTATTGGTTAATTGTTGCGGAGGGCCGTTATTCTTTCCGCCTTCTTTCTTATATGGACAGACCTGGGATCCGTCGATATGTGCCGAATCCACCGCAGCGTGGGTTTACAACCGCCCTGGTTCAGCTAATCCTGCTTGACCGTTTCCTTGATGCCTTCCCAGCGTTTTACCAGATCGTCCTGGGCGACGCCGAGCAGGTCGAGGGTGCGCCCCACGGTCTGATTGATAATATCATCAATAGTCTCCGGGCGAGTATAGTACGACGGCACAGGCGGGGCAATAATGCCGCCCATTTCCGTTATGGTCGTCATATTGCGCAGGTGCACGAGGTTCAACGGTGTCTCGCGGGTCAGTAATACGAGTCGCCGACGCTCCTTGAGTATCACATCCGCGGCGCGCGATACCAGGTTGTCATTGATGCCGTTGGCGATGGTGCCAAGGGTTTTCATAGAACAGGGAGCGATGACCATGCCGTGGGTCAGATAGGAGCCGCTGGCGATACTGGCGCCGATATCTTTGGGGCTGTGTACTACATCGGCGAGGTTGAGAATTTGCTCGCGCTCAATGCCAGTTTCACTGAACGCGGTTAGCGCCCCCGCCGCGGAAAGAATAAGATGGGTCTCTACATCATCCATCGTGCGCAGCACTTCCAGCAGGCGAATGCCGTACATGGAACCGGTCGCGCCGGTGATGGCAATGATTAGCCGTTTTTTCATTATCGAGTTACCTTTATGCAGCATCGCACGTTAACGCTATGCCCTATGGTGGTCAATAGGAACGCCTGCGCGACGCCACGTCGCAGCGCTGGTCAATTATCCCCCGGTTGTCACGGTATTAAGATTTATGTCACTATCCGGCACGCTAATAAATTTGGCATATTTAATACCGATGTTCTAGATGTTCTTTATTAGTTTGGCGACCAACAGATAACGGGTTGAACCTATATGGATACGGGAGGACGCAAGTCATGACGAGTCAATCTCAACAGATACATCAACAGATTACCAATATCCTCGATCAGGGCGCCGAAGCTGTCAAGCAGGTAGTGGATGCCTACGTGGCAAACCGCACCCCCGAGCGCGATATGAACTGGCTGTGCCTGCAGATGGCCAAGGAATTTGGTGCGGTCATGTTGCACACCGACAATGCCAGAGAGGCGATTCGCAGGGGCGTCGATGGTCGCGCCATGGACGCCTATATCGAAACCGTAAGGGAGGAGGTGGTTCACTACCAGGCGTATTTCAATCTGCTCAATCGCACCATTGGCGAGGACACGGAAATACCGATCGCGGATATTTATCGTTATCTGGTTACCAAGATCGATAACGGCAAGCTCGCCATGGACGACGCTATGGTGGCGTTTGCGGATCGCTGGCCGGAACACCACAAGTACATGGCTTGTGCTGCTCCTTATGTTAAAGCTCAGCACCCCTGGGTGGCCAAAGTGTTTGGCGCCACCATGGAAGGCGGGGCTGGGGGTTGGCACTGGTGCATGAGTCAGGTGCCGCCCAATGATGAGTTCCTGGTGCAGGTGGCGAAGCTGCAAAAAGGCATAGCCATCGACGAGCTGGAACACGGGCCCGAGGAGTTGGCCGCACTGTGTGCGGAGTATGACGACGCCATGGGAGTGGATCTCAATGAATTGTATCGACAGTTGCGCGAGCACCGTTTTCAGGAGGTGCTGCAGCGCAATGAACAATTTTTGTACCCGCTCACGGACGCCCAGCTCCAGGCGATTCACCAGCAGTTGTTAAATAATGAACTGACTGGGTTTAATCTGTATTCCCACGCTGCCTAGGCGCGCATGCCGCCACTGGGGGAGGTGCTCACCGGCAAGCCACGCAACGCCGGGGGCGCTGATCCCTCAGGTACAGGGGTAGTCGACGGACCATAACAATACAGGTTTTAGTAACGCAGGCTTTAACAGCACAGGTTTTAACAGCACAGGTTTTCGCTGCGGCGACGGGTAGCACTATGACCTTTGATTTCAATCCGCTTATCAATAATCAGTTTCCGGTGGTGACCACACGTTTCGATGCGATCAACCCGGCTACCGGTGCCGTGCTGGGTACGATTCCCGAATGCGCAGCGGTTGTGGACGACGCGGTGCGCGGCGCGCTGGCGGCGCAACTGGCGTGGGAAAAAGTACCGCTTTTTGGCCGTATTGCAAAAGTATCTGAACTGATCGGGGTACTTGAAAAACACGGCGAAGAGCTGGCCGAGCTGGATGTGCTGGATACCGGTAGCCCGCGCCATGTGATGCTGACGGATGCAAAATTCGCCATTGCCCTGATGCGCTACCAGACAGGGTTAGCGCCGCAGGTGCTGGGCAAGGGTGGGGATCGCTGGACCGGGGACAATATTCATTTCACGCTGCCGCAACCGTACGGCGTGGTGGCGCGTTTTTGCGCGTTCAATCACCCCATGATGTTCAGTGCGTTGCGCATCGCGGCCCCCTTGTTGATGGGCAATTCCCTGATTATTAAACCCTCTGAACACACCAGTCTCAGCACCCTGCGCATGGGAGAGATTCTCGCCCCACACATTCCGCCCGGCCTGATTCAGATCCTCACCGGCGGCGCGCCGGTCGGTGAGGCGATCGTCGGTCATCGAGATATCAAGCGCATTACCCTCACTGGCGGCAAAAACGCGGCGCTGGCGTTTTATCAGATCGCCGCCAAACATGGCCATCTGAAAGATTTCACGTTTGAGCTGGGGGGTAAGAATCCGATGGTGATCTATCCCGACGCCAATACCGGGCAGGCCTTTCAGTCGGCGATCCACGGCATGAACTTTTATCAGACCGCCGGCCAGAGTTGCGGTTCGACAACGCGGGTGTTTATTCATCGCAGTATTTACGAGCAGGCCAAAAAGGTTATTAAAGCAGGCTGCGAGGCCATTACCGTCGGCGATCCGCACCACGCAGACACGCAGATGGGCGCGCTGTCCTCGCGGCAACAGTTCGACAAAACCCTGCACTATATTCAGTTATCAAAGGACGAGGGCGTGCCGCTGTTGACTGGTGGCGAGCAAGTGATGACGCCGCCGTTGGACAAAGGTTTTTTTGTACCGCCTACCGTATTTTACGATGTGACGGCGGCACACACCCTGTTTCACGAAGAAGTGTTTGGCCCGGTGCTGGCGCTGATTCCGTGGGACGATGAAGACGCCATGCTGGAGAGTGTTAACGCGGTGGAGTACGGTTTAACCGCCAGCGTATGGACCCAGGATATCGATCGTGCCATGGACATGGCGCGGCATTTTAAAACCGGTACTGTGTGGATTAACGGCAGTGCCAAACATTTCCCCGGTTTTGGTTTTGCAGGGGCCAAAAATTCCGGCGTCGGCACGGAAGAAAATATCGAAGAACTGGCATCGTTTTGTCAGATGAAGGCGGTGCATTACTTTGGCGCCGAAGGGCGAAAACACGTGGAGATAGGCTTGTGACAACCGCTGCACACCCTGCAAAAATATGTCGTGCGCTGGTGCTGCCGGATTATCACCAGCCCCTTGAAGTACGGGAGTTCGATGTACCCAAGGTCGAGGATGGCGGCATTATTGTGAAGATCGACCGAGCCACCATTTGCGGCACGGATCACCACATTACCCAGGGAGTGCTGGCGCCTTTTTCCAAAACTCCGTGTATTCTCGGCCACGAAATGGTGGGTATTATTCAGGAACTGGGTAAGGGACGTACAGTGGATGTGGCTGGAACGCCAATTGCCAAAGGGGACCGGCTCATCTGGGCCTATGCGTACTGTGGCCGCTGTTATTACTGTGCGGTCGCCCTGCAACCGACGCTGTGCACAAATTTTACGCCTTACGGTTATGCGGATTCCCGGGTTCATCCCCACATTATCGGTGGCTTCTCCCAGTACAACTATATTTTGCCAAATTGCCATGTCGTGCGGGTGCCGGACAACGTGCCGAGTCACTGGGCGTCATCGGCGAGCTGCGCGTTGCGCACCATCATGCACGCCACAGACAGGATTGGCGGCATTCGCCCGTCCGATACGGTGGTGGTGCAGGGTAGCGGCCCGGTCGGTTTGTATGGGGTGGCAGTGAGCCGCGCCATGGGGGCGAAAACGGTGATCAATTTCGGTGCGCCTGAAAATCGCCTCAATGTCGCCACGGCTTTTGGTGCCGAACGAGTCGCCAATATCGAAACCACCGACAATGGGCAGCGTCTGGCCCTGGTGCAGGAGTTAACTAATGGCCGGGGTGCGGATGTGGTGCTCGAATGTTCTGGCTCTCACTTTGCCCAGGAGGAGGCGTTCAATGTGGTACGGCCCGGCGGACGTATTGCGGTGATCGGTGCGGGCGACCCCAAACCCATGGCAATTCCGGGTATGGCATTTATCGGTAAGCAGGTGCTGGTGGCCGGTATTCGCTCGGCGGGTATTCAGTACTACCGCGAGGCG
>JBFJKD010000038.1:0-12193 GCA_041635095.1 Porticoccaceae bacterium | reverse complement strand
TTACGGCGTATCCGTTGCCTTTGGGTGACACATTTTATTCGCGTGGCGCACTGGCTAGCCCTCTGATTTTGGTGTGGGGACGTATTCCTTTCTAACCCTCGAAAATACCCGATGATCGGCAATGATGTTAATCGCGACCCGGTGAAAGAAACAGTGGGTGCCGTGTAATTCCCCTTGCGGAAACAGCGGCGCTGGGCCGTCGGTCTGGGTGCGGAGGTTAACCGTAATTTGTCGGCCGATGTGGGTTACAGCTATACGCGGATTGGCGCCACGGATTCCTGCGGCGCGGAGCCGATTCTACCGATTCCCGGTGCGAGCACCCTGACTGGTCACTTCGATGCGGCGGATGTACGTATTGTCACTGCGTGTATTAACTACCACTTTTAGGGGAACGCCAGCGTTGTTTGTCAGGCGTTGAGCCTACTCAAGCGGCTCGATATCAAAGCTGGTCAATTCGAGTCCGCTGGGCTGCGCGGTGAGTACCCAGCCCTGGCGATCCCAGTCGCCCAGTACGATGCGTTCAGCAGTTTTGCCATTTGCTTGCAGCGCGTGCGCACCGGGCCGGTGGGTGTGACCGTGAATCATGGTTTGCACGCCCGCGCGTTGTAGTGCTGCAACTACCGCATCCGGCGCCACATCCATAATGTTTTCGGCCTTGTTGGCATTACTGGCCATGCTTTTCAAGCGCGCTCTGGCGGCCAGTTTGCGGCGCACGGACAGGGGCAGTCGACGCAGCAGCCCAAGCACAGGGGGGCAGCGAATCAAGCGGCGAAAGCGCTGGTACTGTCGATCGTCCGTGCACAGAGTGTCGCCGTGCAACAGCAGTAGCTGTTCGCCATAAAAATTTGCAACATGATAATCGGGTAACAGGGTGCAGCCCGTCTCCCGGGAAAAATGCTTGCCTATGGCAAAATCTCGGTTGCCGCGCTGCAAATACACGTGCGTGCCACGTTTGGTGATGCGACGCAGCGCGGTGGTGACGTTTTTGACGATTGGGGAGGGGTCGTCGTCACCGACCCATGTTTCAAACAGATCCCCGAGAATATAGAGTGCTTCTGCCCGGGCCGCTGACTTTTCCAGAAAACTGAAAAAGGCAGCGGTGATTTCGGGTCTTTCGGCGGAAAGGTGCAGGTCGGAGATCAGCAGAATAGACATCAACGGTCGGCGTAGGCGTCCGACACTACCACTCGTTCAATCACTACGGAATCGCGAGGTACGTCCTGGTGATGACCAGTGCTCCCCGTGGCCACCCCTTTTATTTTGTCTACGGTATCCATGCCAGAGACGACTTTACCAAAAACGGCGTAGCCCCAGCCCTGAGGGTTTTTGCCCTTGTGGTTGAGAAAGTGGTTGTCGGCAATATTGATAAAGAACTGGGAGGAGGCGGAATGAGGGTCCATGGTGCGTGCCATGGCGAGGGTTCCGGTGTCATTGCTCAGGCCGTTATCCGCTTCATTTTCGATAGAGGGGCGACCGGGTTTTTCGGCCATGTCGGCGGTCATACCCCCACCCTGAATCATGAAATTAGCGATGACGCGATGAAAGATCGTGTCGTTATAAAATTCGTCCCGGCAATATTGCAGAAAGTTGGCGGCGGTCAGCGGGGCTTTCTCGAAATCCAGTTCGACAGTAATGTCGCCGTAGTTGGTGTGTAGCGTGATCATAGGCAATTCCTTGTTAAGTACCGGTGGAATGATAAGCACTTTAGTGAAGGATTGGAATATCAGTGGCGGATTGGAACATGGCGGTTTATTGATGGGGGTGCAAGCGGCTATAATCGCCACCTTGTCCAATCCCGTATCCCGGTTGTAGTCCAGCGGTGCGCCTCCGCTGTAGACCCTTGGAAAACTCTCCCATGAACGACAGTATTGCCCCTAAAGCCGAGAGCCTGAATTTTATTCAGCAAATTGTGCACAACGACCTGGAAAGCGGGCAGGTGCGCTCGGTGGTTACGCGCTTTCCGCCGGAACCCAATGGTTATCTGCATATCGGTCATGCCAAATCTATTTGCCTTAATTTTGGCATTGCCGAACAATTTTCCGGGACCTGTAATCTGCGCTTTGATGATACCAACCCCGCCACGGAAAGCGACGAATTTGTCAGCGCCATTATTGAAGATGTGCGTTGGCTGGGATTTCAATGGGCCGGGTCAGTGCGCTATGCGTCGGATTATTTTGACCAACTCTACGACTGGGCCCAGCTTCTGGTGAAGGCAAACAAGGCATATGTCTGTGAGCTCGACGCCGATCAGACCAGAGAATACCGCGGTACGCTCACTGCCCCCGGCCGCGACAGCCCCTACCGGGAGCGTCCGGTTATGGAATCCCTCGCGTTGCTGGAGCAGATGCGCGCTGGTGCTGTCGAGGAAGGCAAGATGGTGCTGCGCGCCAAAATTGATATGGCCGCGGCCAATATCAATCTGCGTGATCCGGTGCTGTACCGGATCAAACGCCAACCTCATCATCGCACCGGCAACCAGTGGAATATCTACCCGTCCTACGATTTCGCCCACGGCCAGGAAGATGCGCTGGAGGGCGTCAGCCATTCATTGTGTACGCTGGAGTTTGCCGATCACCGGCCGCTGTACGAATGGCTGATTGACAATTTACCGGTACCATCCCGGCCGCGACAATTCGAGTTTGGCCGACTGAATCTGAATTACACGGTCACCAGTAAACGCAAATTGAAACAACTGGTCGAGGAACATTACGTCAGCGGCTGGGACGATCCGCGCCTGCCAACCCTCGCCGGGTTGCGACGTCGCGGTGTGCCGGCGGCGGCAATACGCAGCTTTTGCAACAGTCTGGCGATCGCAAAAACGGATGGCGTTGTGGATATGGCGCAATTTGAGCATTTTATTCGCACCGAGCTGAATGACAATGCGCCGCGGGCGATGTGTGTATTACATCCTCTCAAAGTGACCCTGACCAATTGGCCGGACGGGAAAATGGAAGTACTGACCCTGACGAACCACCCGCAACGGGAAGATATGGGCGCCAGAGCGGTAACCTTTGGTCGCGAACTGTATATCGATCGCGAAGATTTTAACGAGGATCACACCTTGTCGCGCAAAAAATTCAAACGTCTGGTCCCTGGTGAGTGGGTGCGGCTGCGCGGCGCTTATGTCATTAAAGCGGAGCAGGTGTTGCGTGATGCCGCCGGGGAGATCACCGAAATTATGGCGAGCGTAGTGCCGGACACCGTGGGTGAGGATCCGCCCGCCGAAATTAAACCCCGTGGCGTTATCCACTGGGTAAGCGCGCGGGATTGCGTGACGTGCGAAGTACGCCTGTACGACCGCTTATTCAGTGTCCCCGAGCCGGACGCGGACGGTGCGGATTTTCGCGCCGGGTTAAATCAGGATTCATTGCGTATCCTGTCGAACTGTAAAGGGGAGGCGGGCCTGGCGTCCATGGCCACCGGGATAAGTATACAGTTTGAGCGGGAGGGGTACTTCTGCACGGACGTTCGGGATAGTCACCCCGCAACCCTGGTTTTTAACCGTACCATCGGCCTGCGCGATACCTGGCAGGGTGCTTAGCGCCGCACGGGCGCCGCTGACGCTGTGCGAAACGATAACGTTGGCTAGCGATCGAGAAGGGCAGCACTAAAGTGCCCACAGAAGACATTTTTATGACGTTAAAAATATACAACACGCTGACCCGCACGGAACAACGCTTTAAGCCCATGGAGGCCGGCAAGATTCGTCTCTATGTGTGCGGTATTACCGTTTACGATTACTGCCACATCGGTCATGCGCGGGTACTGGTGGCATTTGATGCGATGGTTCGTTATCTGCGCAGTCAGCAATGGGATGTCACGTATGTGCGCAATATCACCGATATCGACGATAAAATTCTGGCCCGTGCGGACGCAAACGGCGAACCATTCACCGATCTGACCGCGCGTATGATCGCAGCCATGCACGAGGATGAGCGGGCGCTGGGTGTGCTGCCACCGTCTCTGGAGCCGCGGGCAACCGCGCATATCGACGACATTATCGCGATGGTGGATACGTTGATCGATAATCATTATGCCTATCGCGCGGACAATGGCGATGTCTATTATCGGGTCAGGCGCTTTGCCAACTACGGGCGACTGAGCGGAAAAATTCCGGACGAATTGTTGGCGGGAGCGCGGGTTGAGGTCGATGAATTTAAGGAAGATCCCCGAGATTTTGCCCTGTGGAAAGCGGCTGCCCAGGACCAGGTCGGATGGGAGTCGCCCTGGGGCCGCGGACGCCCCGGCTGGCATATTGAATGTTCCGCCATGGCTACCTGTCTGCTCGGAGAAACTTTTGATATTCACGGCGGCGGACCCGATTTACCATTCCCGCACCACGAAAACGAAATTGCGCAGAGTGAGGCGGCCACCGGCAAAACGTTTGTGCATTACTGGATGCACGCTGGCGCGGTACGAGTGGACGACGAAAAAATGTCCAAGTCACTCAATAATTTTTTTACCATTCGCGACGTACTGGAAAAATACCATGGCGAGGTGGTGCGTTACTTCCTCCTGTCGAGCCATTACCGCAGCGCCATTAACTACAGCGAAACCTCTTTAATTGACGCGCGTCAGGGTGTTGAACGTTTTTACCTGGCGTTGCGCAACGTTGCCGACGTGCCCGCCATTGCGCTCGCAGATATGCAATCGAGCACCTATTCCACGCGCTTTATTGAGGCAATGAATCGGGACTTTAATACGCCCGAAGCCTTTGCGGTGTTGCACGACCTGGTGCGCGCGTTGAACAACGCCACCAGCGGCAGCGACCCTGCCGACCCGCGACAACTGGCGGGTCAGCTAAAGGCTCTGGGCAATTTGCTCGGATTATTGCAGGAAAATCCGGCAGATTTTTTGCGCGGCAAGGCAGCTAAAGATGGTCTGTCGGACAGCGCCATCGAGGATTTGATTGCACAGCGCGTGGCGGCTAAAAAAGCCAAAGATTTTGCCCGTTCGGACGCCATTCGCGAGCAATTGATGCAGCAGGGTATAGTCCTCGAAGATTCCCGGAGCGGGACGCAGTGGCGGCGGCAGTAGCGGCATCATCTGACGTTGGTTGCGGCGTACACTGTCGGAACCTTCATGCTTACGTGTTCAACAGCCTAGCACCCGAGCATGTTCGGTAGATCGCTGATGGAATTAAGCGTGCTTTCTGGTACCACACTCGACACATACCCCGCGCGATATTTACCGGTCTTAACCAGAATTCCTGATAGACCGGCGGCTTGCCCACCACCGACATCGGACTCGATATCGTCGCCGACGATGGCGACTTGCGCGGCGGGAAACCCCAGTGAGTCGAGAGCTATTTGAAAGAAGTCAGCGGAGGGCTTGCCGACAATGCGGGCCGATGTGTTACCCGCGTACTCCAGCGCAGCGACAAACCCGCCGATATCCATTTTCAGCCCCGAGGCCGTTTCCCAGAAGCGATTTTTGTGAATAGCAATCAATTGAGCGCCTGCCACCACCCGCGTGAAAATGCGGTTCATAAGGGCATAGTTCCATGTCTCGCCAATATCACCGATTAAAATGACATCTGGTTCGCCGGTGGGGCAGGAAAATTGTGCGAAATCCGCCTGTAGATCAGCGTGCAGCAGTAGCCAACAGGCTGGCGGTCGCCCGCTGTCATGGGCCATATTTTGCAGCAATATTTTTGCGACCTGCGGCGCACTAATAATTTCGTCGATACCGATTGAAAAGCCAAGTTGTGTCAGTTTGTGGTGCACGGATGCCAGCGAACGGGTGCTGGTGTTGGTAATAAATCGGCACGGCAGGTGTTTGCGAATACGGGCGACGGCTTGCGCTGCACCAGCAATGGGCTGCGAACCGACGTACAGCACCCCGTCGAGATCCAGTAACAGTCCTTTAATGTCCGCCAATAAACCCATAGCTATATACGGGCCTTTGTTGTCGCCCTAATGGCAATGCAATGTCCGTTAAGAATAGTATAAAAACACCGGGTTGGTGATTCGCCAAAGTCTTTACTGTGTCTTACAGGGACTTTACGTTGACTATGCGGGTAGTTGTCCTGCAGAGGCTGTGGTGGATTATGTCGACCCTGGGTCAGACGACAGTTCGGTACTGAGGTCCGGCAAGCGCAGATTCTCGGTATCCGCTACCGTTGCTCGCGGACCGAGCCGTTTTTCCGCAAGCGCGATAACTTTGGCGGCAGTGGCGCGGGATCCGGTTAGCTTGCCGCCATAGACGGCGATATAGGCAGGTTTCCGCAACGGGCAGGTGATCAGGTGCACTTCTCGATTGCGCTTAAAAGGATTTGTGCTGGATTTGGGTAGTACTCGCAATCCGGCCATACGTTCGACGACGGTGGTGTCGGAGTCGGGAAAATAATGGCGAAAAATAGCCAATAAATAGGCTTCTTCTTCCGGTAACGGACACACTTTGTCGGGATCCCCAGTAAACAACGTTTCGGTTGTGCCCAGCAGGGATTGCCCGCGCCAGGGCAATAAAAATACCGCGCGGCCATCGGTGGGGGATTCGAGATATAAACGCTGCTGACTGACAGCTGGCGCCAAAATCAGGTGTGCGCCCTGTACCAGGTCTACAGGCATTTGCGCAGGTGTGGGCGAAATTCTTTCAGCAACCCTGTTTATCCAGGGTCCCGCGCAGTTGACCAGTACGCCGCAGGTCACCCGCTGTGGGCCCGCGGGAAGTGTAATTTGCAACTCATAACCTCGTGTAATGTGCTGTGCCTGAGTCAGGGCGGCCGGGCAACACAGGGTCGCGCCGAGATTATGTGCGGAAGCGACCACCGCACGGGTCAGCGCGTCGTCGTCGGTTTGCGCGTCCTGGTAACAAAAAAGATGCTGCAAATCACAGGTGTTAAGGCCTGTAAAGTCAGGCCATTTTTTTTGGGGGACAGTCGCAAACTTACTGTGCTTGTGCAAACCGCCGAGGAGCGCGTAAACCGACAATCCGGCGCGTAGCTGCCAGGCGTGAATTTGGGAGCGACGATAGACCGGAATATAAAAATTTTCGATATTCACGAGATGCGGGGCAATGCGTAGCAGTGTTTCCCGTTCCCGCAAACTTTCCCACACCAGGCGCAGATGGCCACCTTGCAGATAGCGCAGGCCGCCGTGAATCAGTTTGCTGGATTTGCTGGAGGTGCCCGCTGCCCAGTCAGTTTTTTCTAGTAACAACGTCGAATAGCCTGCAGCGGCAGCCGCCTGGGCGACACCGGCGCCGTGAATACCACCACCAACCACAACCATGTCATAGTCTTTTTGCAGGCTCATGGCAAGACCTACAGAGCGCGGTGGGCGAGGGCGGGCAGCATCGCGCCGATATCGAAGGTCTCAATTTTATCGGCGCCGCGGCGAAACCATTCTATCGCGGAGTGCGGGTCGTCAATTTCGTACACAATTAATTGTGGCGTAAGGGTGTTCAAGTCGGCGTTCGCCGGAATTTTTTGTGCATTACTAAATACCACTTCTGGATCGATAGCTTGCACCACGGGCAGCTGCAAATCTTTCCAACGCTTGAGTACGACACCGCAGCGTCGCCATCCGGCGCGGCGCGCATGGCTTATAAACTCGTAGTCAAAGCTGATTAACACCACCTGTTCGGCGATCCTTTCCAGGGCCTTCGCGACCGCCTGGAACACAATTTCGGCACCAGCGAACGTCACCGCTTCCCGCTTTATTTCCACATAGGCGGTAACCTCGGGGTGCGTGCCGACAAGTTGCGCAAAGGCGTGCAGGGATGGGATGCATTCTGTCTGAAATTTATTGCCCAGTCGTTGCGGTTCGTAGGCGGGCAGTTCGGTTAGTTCAGCCAGGGTTTTTTTTGCTAACTGCCCGCGGGTGCCGCTGACCCGTCGTAAATCGGGATCGTGATACAACACGGGTTGCAAATCCGCGCTGAGTAAAATATCGGTTTCGACGCAGCGGGCCCCGGCAGCAATAGCCTGGCGGTACGCCAGCAATGTGTTTTCCGGATAGAGTTTCTGGTAGCCGCGATGGGCAACGATCCGATCCTGCAACATCATCATTTCCAGTCAATGTGCGACAGCTGGCGGGGGTTGCGCCATGGCTATGCTAACACCGATGCGGACACCGACGCCGACTGACACGGGTAGTTCTTTAGCGAAAACCGGTTAACTTTGCACCTGTCGATGACTACAGATTGTCCGGCAACGCGTGCCCTTTATCCCGCTTGGAGCGAATGTAGCGCACATTGTGCTCGTTAACGCCCGAGATTAACGACACAGCCTCGGAAACTACCTGGCCAGCTTGCTCCAGATGGGCGCGTTTGTGAGGGTTGTTGGACAACAGACGAATCGGGCGATTGGCCAACAGGTAGCGCAACACCACAGCCGCGTCGGTGAAATCACGGGAATCTTCCGGCAAACCGAGAGAGATGTTCGCTTCAAATGTATCCTGTCCATCATCCTGCAACAAATAGGTAATGGCCTTGGCCCACAGTCCGATGCCACGCCCTTCATGGCCCGACATGTAAATCACCGCGCCACCTTTCTCGTTCAGCATCTGTTCAAACGCCGCTTTCAGTTGCGGGCCACAATCGCAGCGCCGTGAACCAAAAATATCACCCGTAAGACAACAGGAATGTACCCGCACCAACGGGTTCGGCTGATCGCGAAAGCCGCGCAGGGCAAACACCGAATTGACCGACATATTGGTCTGCAAGAGATTGCGAAAGGCGGCGCTTTCGCTACTCGCCACGTCGTTGGCGGCGGCCAGCACCTGGCTGAGCTCGACGCGTCGCACAAACGGGTACCAGTCCAGCAGCACTTCCTGCCCGGCGATCATGCGCGGGATGGTTACGGGACCGAGTACCGAGATAAAAGGTTGACCGGTGGCATCAGTGATTTCGTTGCCATCCTGGTCCACATCCACCAGCAGATGATCCCGTTCGAGTTTGGTTTTGATGTCTTTATCGACGTAACTAAACACGTTGTGTTCCTGGGTTTTTGATGGAGCCATTTTACACAAATGCGGGGTAGTGCGGTGTGGTGCCGTACATCCCATTAGAAGGTCGCATACCAATCTGAAGCTTCATACACAGAGGTGTCTATAGCGAGCGCCTCACCGTTGCAGCGCCTGCTCGGCGGCTAGCACCGTCTGTAGCAACAGAGTGTTAATGGTCATTGGGCCGACCCCGCCCGGAACCGGTGTATAGGCGCTGGCGCGACCGGTCACGGCGCTGAGCTCGATATCGCCAAC
Organism: Porticoccaceae bacterium; assembly: GCA_041635095.1. Taxonomy (GTDB): domain Bacteria; phylum Pseudomonadota; class Gammaproteobacteria; order Pseudomonadales; family Porticoccaceae; genus JBFJKD01. Next base: position 2,990 of record JBFJKD010000038.1, on the reverse strand, counting down.
CCCGCCGGGATGGTAGCCGGCGTCGATGACCACGGCAGCGTCCCGAATCCACTCTCCCTGAATAAACTCTGGTTTGCCAACGGCGCCAACCACGATATCAGCGCTACGCACGATGTCGCGCAAATTTGCGGTGCGTGAGTGGCAGATGGTTACCGTTGCATTGGCGTTCAGCAACATCATAGCCATTGGTTTACCGAGAATCGGACTGCGGCCCACCACCACCGCGTGTTTACCGCTTAAGGGTATGGCGTAGGCCGCCAGCAAACGCATAATGCCCTGCGGCGTGGCCGAGCCATAGGCTGGTTCGCCCATTGCCATGCGACCAAAACCGAGACAGGTCACGCCGTCGACATCCTTACTTAAGGCGATCGCGTCAAAGCAATCCCGCTCGGCGATGTGCGCCGGAACCGGGTGTTGCAATAAAATGCCGTGACAGTCCGGGTTGCCGTTGAGTTCGCGAATTTTTTCCAGCAACTGCGCAGTAGTGGTAGCTTGCGGCAGTTCCACCGCGATGGATTCCATCCCGACGCGCGCGCAGGCGTTCTGTTTCATGCGCACATAGGTTGCGGAGGCGGGGTCGTCGCCCACCAGCAGGGTGGCGAGAATCGGCGCTCTACCATTATTTTGCGCTTTTAACTTGCCCACCCGTAGTGCGAGCTCAGTTTCGGTTTGTTGAGCAATTTTCTTGCCGTCGAGAACAGTTGCGGACATGATTTTCTCTGTTGATAGAGTGCCAATTCAGGGGGTATTTTCTCACGATGTGAGGGCAACTTGAAGCAATCAGCGGATTGCGCTTCAATTGACCGGCGATACTGCGGGCTGTATCATGCGCGCCTCTTGGCAAGGCCGGTTTTCGGGGAATAGCGCAGTCCGGTAGCGCGCCTGCTTTGGGAGCAGGATGTCGGGGGTTCGAATCCCTCTTCCCCGACCAAAATCAGTAGCGCCCCAGATGGAGTGGTTACGCGGGTCGCACGGTCGCGAAATACGAAGTGCTGGGCATGCTTAAAAGCGTACGTAGCGCCCGTAGCTCAGTTGGATAGAGCAACGGCCTTCTAAGCCGTGGGTCAGAGGTTCGAATCCTCTCGGGCGCGCCAAGTTTGTAGATCGAAGTAGAATGACCCAGGTACTGCAACCCGAATACCGTGCGATATTGATTAACATCGAGTCTCGAAAGTCAGTGCAATGGTGGCTGTAGCTCAGTTGGTAGAGCACAGGATTGTGATTCCTGTGGTCGCGGGTTCGATCCCCGTCAGCCACCCCATTCCTTGAATTTTTAATATCCAACAATGCAAAAAACATCTTATAAATCGATAATTTTCTTATAAATCAATAAATTTTCACCTATATCCGCTCCTGTGATATTTCAGGAGATACCCCTGTATCCAGAAAATCTGGGGGTATGTTTGGGAGTATTTTTCCTGTTTGCAAAAAGGGTTATCCACCAGATTTAATCGAAGCCGCACTTCGCTGGTAAAGAACCTTACGGTTTAAGAAACCGGTGTTGCAGCCCCCCGTAAGCGTCGATACGCCGATCGCGGAAATAGGGCCATACGCGGCGCAGTGATTCCGTGCGCGCCAATTCGATGTCGGCCAGCAGATATTGCGCGCTCTGGGCATCGCCCTCGGCCAGTATGTCGCCCTGCTGGCCACAAATGAAACTGCTTCCCCAGAATTGAATACCTGCACCGCGATTCGCGGGATCTGGTTCATGCCCGACGCGGTTGGCCACGATCACCGGTAGATGATTGGCCACAGCGTGGGAACGTTGAATGATTTGCCAGGCATTTTTCTGATTGGCCTGATCCACATCGCTGTCGTTTGGATCCCAGCCGATGGCTGTCGGGTACAGCAGAATATCTGCTCCGGCCAGGGCCATCAGGCGGGCGGCCTCCGGGTACCACTGATCCCAGCACACCAGTACACCCAGTTGACCGACGCTGGTGGCAATGGGCGCAAAGCCGCTGTCGCCGTTTATGCGTGTGGCGTCGCCCGGCGTGAAATAAAATTTTTCATAAAAACCGGGGTCGTCGGGAATGTGCATTTTGCGGTAAAAGCCCGCCATTGAACCGTCAGTGTCGAACACCACGGCGGTGTTGTGAAATATTCCGGGCGCGCGTTTTTCAAAAATAGAACCGACCAGTACACATTGGTACTGTTTGGCCCAGCGGGACAGGGTTTGCGCGCTGGGCCCGTCGAGGGGTTCGGCCAGATCGAACAGTGAGGGGTCCTCCACCTGGCAGAAATAATGGGTGCCATGTAGCTCCTGCAGTAACACCAACTCCGGGTTGCCTGCGTCTACCAGTTGTTTTAGCAGGCGCTCGGTTGCGGCCAGGCTTTTAGTTTTATCTGGCCACGCGGATTGCTGAATAACGCCGACGCGCAGGGATTTTTTACTCATATTCTCAACCTTGAAGGCGGGAGGTGACGTTGCCGGATACTACTGGGGCGTCCGCTGCCATTTTAGACATTTCCGCGCATCGGGTGGTGCCTTTCGGTAGTTGCATGGTGGCGCAGTGCGGGCCGCCGTATTGTCGGATCAGATTTTGCCCCGGTACGGTAAGCAGGCGTTTGCCGGGAAAGCATTGTTGTAACGCCGCCAGTGCCAGTTGATCCTGCGGGCAATTAAATATCGGCACGATAACGCTGTTGTTCAGGATCAGAAAATTAATATAACTGCCCGGCAGGCGTTTACCGTTGGCGTCGTACTGGGGTTGCGGAATGTCGATGGCCTGCAACCGGTAAGGTTCGCCATTGGGCTGGCGGAAGCTTTGCAATTCCGCGGCCATTGCCTGCAGGTGTTCGAAATGGGGATCGTCGCGATTGGTGCAGGTGGCAAAGGCGATGGTAGACCCATTGCAAAAGCGGGCAAGGTTGTCGACGTGACTGTCTGTATCGTCACCCAGCAATGCACCGTGCCCCAGCCACAGAATGCGTTGCACTCCGAGCTTTTCGAGCAATAACTGTTCGATTTCCTGCTCGTTGAGGCTGGT
>JBFJKD010000037.1:0-12614 GCA_041635095.1 Porticoccaceae bacterium | reverse complement strand
TGGCGGCGCATCCGGCTTCAGTTGCTCGCCGTTAGCAGGAGCTTTCGCCAATAGCGTATCCAGCTCGCCCGAGGCATTTATCTGGCGCAGCTCAGTAAATCCACCGACATGTACACCACCTACCCATATCTGCGGTACTGTACTCTGCCCGCTGCGCGCCATTACCGCGTCGCGCAATTGCAGATCGCCGTCCACGGCAATGTCCTGGTAGTCAATATTGCGGGCGCGCAACAGTGCGCGCGCGGCAATGCAGTAGGGACAGAAGCGCGTCCCATACAGCACCACGGTCACTGTGAAACCACCGGCAAACGTTGTGCCAGCCACTCCCCCATGCCACCTTGCAGACGCCGCACCTTAAACCCGAGACGTCGTAATTTACGGCCAACCACCGAGGCTTGCTGACCCATTTTGTCGGTGACCACAATTATTTTGGTGCGGTGCTTTTCCAGTTCGGCAAGCCGCGTATCGAGCGCGCCGACGGGAATATTCATGGCCCCGGCGATATGGCTGAGCTGGAACTCTTTGGCATCGCGCACATCGAGCAACACTGCTTCGTCACGGTTGATCAACGCCGTGACCTGATGGGTGGAAAGTGCCTTACCGGCCTTCATCTGCTCGGATAGCATAAAAACATAAACAAGCGCCAGCAGCACACTGACCAGCATCCACTGCTCGCTGATAAAAACAAAAAAATCCACGTGCGCAACACCTCGGCAAACAATTTTGAATGGGGCAGCCAATTACAGGCCGGGTAGTATACACAAAGTTATTTGGGCCGTCGCAGCCGCAAGTAGCACCCTACAAAGAACACGCCGCCCCTGCCCGCGTGGCACCTATCAATGGCCATTCGTCACACAAACGGGTACTATTTGCGCTGATTTACAGTCGCCGTACGAGGATCCCACCACGCCATGAGCGAAGTCAAAAAAACCCTGGCGCTGATTATTCTGGATGGGTGGGGATATAGCGAAGAAACGTCTGCAAACGCCATCTATAGCGCCAACACACCAACCTGGGACAGACTGTGGCGCGACTGCCCACACACTCTGATATCCGGCAGCGGCATGGATGTGGGTTTGCCTGACGGGCAAATGGGCAACTCCGAAGTCGGGCACATGACCCTGGGGGCAGGACGCGTCGTTTATCAGAATTTTACCCGCATTAATAAGGCTATCGCAGACGGCAGTTTTTTTAGTAACCCGGCCAATGTCGAGGCGATCGACGCTGCAATCGCCACCGAAAAAGCAATTCATATTTTTGGCCTGTTGTCGCCCGGCGGCGTGCATAGCCACGAGCTACATATTGCGGCAGCCCTAAAAATGGCGGCCGAGCGCGGCGCCACTAAACTTTACTTACATGCTTTTCTGGATGGTCGCGACACCCCGCCGCGCAGTGCCGACAGCTCCCTCGCGAAAATCATGGCCGCGATGGAGGAATCGGGAGTGGGGCGCATCGCTTCCATTACGGGTCGCTACTACGCTATGGATCGGGACCAACGCTGGGAACGCACGCGCCTGACCTACGCAATGCTCACCGATGGGAGCGCAGGTTACCGCAGTGCAAACGCCGCGGATGCACTACAGCAGGCCTACGCGCGCGGTGAAACTGACGAATTCGTGAAGCCCACGGTGCTGGTAGACGCAAACGAACAACCCGCCCTGGTAGCCGACGGCGATGTTATTTTGTTTATGAACTTTCGCCCCGACCGGGCGCGCCAGCTTACCCAGGCGTTTGTCGACACCACGTTTGATGGCTTTGAGCGCCACACAATCCCGCAGCTTGGCCAATTTGTCACCACCACCGAATACGAACAATCCCTCAACGTAGTCTGCGCGTTTCCACCAGCCGCGCTGACCAACTCCCTGGGCGAATACTTGTCCAGTCTGGGGAAAACTCAATTGCGTATTGCCGAAACCGAAAAATACGCCCACGTAACTTTTTTCTTTAACGGCGGCCGCGAAGACAACTTTCCTGGGGAAGACCGTATTCTGGTCCCCTCACCGAAGGTAGCCACTTACGATCTGCAACCGGAAATGAGCGCCCCCGAGGTGACCGACAAACTGGTGGCTGCGATTCGGGCGCGACAGTACGACCTGATCGTGTGCAACTTTGCCAACGGCGACATGGTGGGACACACCGGCATTTTTTCCGCAGCGGTGCAGGCGGTGGAAAGTCTTGATCGCTGCCTCGCTAAAATTACCCTTGCATTGGAAGCGGCAGACGGGGAATGTCTGATTACCGCCGATCACGGCAACGTCGAAAGCATGTTGGACGACACCACCGGACAGGCACTCACCGCCCACACGTTAATGCCTGTGCCGCTGGTGTACGTGGGACGTCGGAAAGTTAAGATGCACTCCGGTGGCTCCCTTGCCGACGTGGCGCCGACGCTGCTTTATCTGTCGGGGACCACGCAGCCCGCCGAAATGACCGGGCGCACTCTCGCGACCGTAGAATAGAAATTCACAAGGCACCTGTCGTGACCCTTGTACCCATCGCACTCACCCTACTGATAGCTCTGGGCGCGGCCACGGCACAGGGCGCGGATAAAGCGCAACAGGGCAAGCTCGACGCGTTGAAGACACAAATTTCCGATCTGCAAAAACAGTTACTGAACACCGGCGGCGAACGGGAATCGCTGATGACCGCCTTGCGGGATGCGGAACTGCGCGCGGTCGCCATTCGCCAACGGGTGGCTCACCTGGAAACGCAAGTCAAAGCGCTCGAATCAGAACTAAAAACTCTCGAAGCCCAGCGCGCCGCCCTGCAGGACGTCCACGACCGGCAAGCCCAACAAATCGCCACAGAGATCCGTTCCGTATACCGTCTCGGCCGCCAGGAGCCGGTCAAGTTACTGCTCAACATGGAAAACCCGGAGCTGGTCTCGCGCACCATCAAATACTACCGCTATTTTGTCGCCGCTCGCAGCGAAAAACTGGCCCGATATCAAGACACCCTGACAGAACTCAACGGTGTCAAAATAACTATAAATTCACGCCAGGCTCAACTGGACGACGATCGCCAACACTTGGTACAGGAACAGGAAACACTCAAAAACCAGCAGCAGGAACGGCGCATATTGCTGACGAAAATTGATCTGCAACTGAAAGATGACAACGCACGATTGGCGCAACTGACGCGCGAACGCCAACAGCTGGAAGTGGTAATCAACAACCTGGCGCAATCGTTGCGACAGTTGGATATACCCGACAATCAGCCCTTTGCCAAACAGCGCGGCAAGCTGCCCTGGCCCCTGAGCGGCCAGGTCGTGCACGCCTTCGGGGCGCGCCGTGCCGCCAGCCTCAACTGGACCGGGTGGTTGTTGCACGCTGCCGAGGGTAGCCCGGTCAGCGCAGTGCATCACGGCCGGGTGGTCTTTTCAGACTACTTGCGCGGTCAGGGACTGTTGTTAATCATCGATCACGGTGAAGGTTATCTCAGCCTTTATGCCCACAACCAACTGCTGTTGAAAGAAACTGGTGACTGGGTAAAGCCTGGCGAGGTGATTGCAAAAACCGGCGCAACAGGCGGATTGTCGCGCAGCGCTCTGTACTTCGAAATTCGTCTGCGCGGCCAGCCACTGGACCCAAAACCCTGGTTAAAGCCGCGGGGGTGAACAACACCCCTTCCCATATAACCCTCGTCCCCCCTACACTGAGGGTACTTCGCGAGAGACCGTTTCCATGAATTACGCCACCCGTATTTTCTGTTGCGCCACTTTGTTATTCACTGCGCTGGCGTTCGCCGCCGAACAACCCGCGGTCGATGTAGAAACGGACGCCCGCCTACCCCTCGAAGAATTGCAGCTGTTTGCGCAGGTCTTCGAGCAAATTCGTAACGCCTATGTCGAAGAAATTGACGACAAAACTTTGCTGGAAAAAGCCATTACCGGAATGCTCAGCGAGCTGGACCCCCACTCCGGGTTTCTGCAGGAAGAGAGCTACGAGCAATTGCAGGAACAAACCACGGGTGAGTTTGGCGGCCTGGGTATCGAAGTTGGCATGCAGGACGGTTTTGTCAAAGTGGTCTCGCCAATTGACGGCACACCCGCGCAACGGGCCGGCGTGCAGCCGGGGGATTTAATTATCAAACTGGATGACGAAGCGGTGCAGGGCATGTCCCTGGAGGAAGCCATCGTCAAAATGCGCGGCCCGAAAGGTTCTGCTATCACACTCACCATCGCCCGAGAGGGTGTCGACGCACCCCTGGTGATCAAACTTGTGCGCGACGTAATCAAGGTGGAAAGCGTGCGTAGCCGCACCCTGGAAAACGGATTCGGCTACGTGCGCATTGCCCAGTTTCAGGTCGACACCGGCACTGAGTTTGTGAAACACCTGCAAAAACTCAAGGGTGACGCGCCGCCGCTGAAGGGCGTCGTGCTGGACTTGCGCAACAATCCCGGCGGTCTGTTACCCTCGTCCATTGACGTCGCTGATGCGCTGCTGGATAACGGCCTGATCGTCTATACCCAGGGGCGTATCCCCTCCTCCAACTCGCGCTTTTCCGCGACCCCGGGTGACGAATTGGAGGGCGTGCCAGTGGTAGTACTGATCAATGGCGGTACCGCTTCCGCGTCGGAAATTGTGGCCGGGGCGCTGCAGGATCAGCACCGCGCGGTAATTATGGGTTCTACCAGCTTTGGCAAGGGGTCGGTACAAAACGTATTGCCTCTGCAAGACGGCCGCGCCATCAAACTCACGACCGCGCGCTACTACACCCCCGGCGGGCGGTCGATACAGGCCGAGGGTATCGAGCCGGATATTCGCGTGGCCCGTGCCGAAATTCGGGTCATCGAGGGTCTCGGCGGCATCAAGGAATCAGATTTGAGCGGACATTTGAGCAACGGCAACGCTAAGGGAGGCGTCGCTGGCGACGAGGATAAAACCACCGACGTCACCGACAATCAACTCTACGAGGCACTTAACCTTTTGAAAGGAATAGCGATTTTAGGCGAAAAATAGGATTGCCCTGGCTTTTGCTCTCTGGTATAAGTACGGGCTATAGGTAGTATACCGGAGAGGCCTTGCCCAGCGCTCAATGTGCGCCCGGTTGAGATCAATCGGATTCAGACGTAATGAGGTCGTGTGTGCCAAAGATAGCTATGCGACGGAGTGAATTATGAATGGAATAACCCTGTTTAGACGCGCCAATGACCTGCCCGAAACACCCGGCTCGCGGTTTCGCAGTGAGCGCTTTTTCAAACTCTCTAACTACTGGTTCTTTGGTACGCGAGAGGGTGCGACCATGGGGCCGTTCGACTCCCTGGAGCTGGCGCAGTACGGAATCGACGAGTACGTCTCCTTTGTGGCATCCGCCTCGCCGCGCACTCTCGACCTGCTCTCTCAGGAATCCCGTTTCTGCGCTTGAATCAGACGCCGAATTAAGGCGTTTCGGCACCCACCCACCGTTTTTCACCGACGACCATGTCAGCGCACTTCGATGCGTTTTTCCGCCATGAACGCTTTGGCGTCGGCAATACTGAATTCCTGAAAATGGAAAATACTCGCGGCCAGCACCGCATCGGCCCCACCTTCGAGAATACCGTCTACCAGGTGCTGCAACGTACCCACTCCGCCGGATGCGATCACCGGTATATTGATCGCGTCGCTGACCGCCCGCGTTAACCCCACATCGAAGCCATTTTTAGTACCATCCCTATCCATACTGGTCAGCAGTATCTCACCCGCGCCGAGCCCCTGCATTTTGACCGCCCAGCCCACTGCGTCGATGCCGGTCGGGCGCCGCCCCCCATGGGTGAATATTTCCCACCGCGGAATCTCCCCGTCGGCGCTCACGCGCTTGGCATCAATGGCCACGACAATACACTGGGAACCAAATTTTTCCGCCGCGAGAAACACCAACTGTGGGTTCTCCACCGCGGCGGAGTTAATGCTCACCTTGTCCGCACCGGCTTTTAGTAATCCTCTGATGTCATTCAGGGTACGAATGCCACCACCGACGGTGAGGGGAATAAACACTTCGCTGGCCATGCGCTCCACCGTGTGAATCGTGGTGTCGCGGCCTTCGTGGCTGGCGGTAATATCCAGAAATGCGATTTCATCGGCCCCTTCCTGATCGTAGCGTTTGGCGATTTCTACGGGATCTCCCGCATCGCGAATATCCAGAAACTTTACACCCTTGACCACGCGCCCCTGATCCACGTCGAGACAGGGAATAATGCGCTTCGCTAAATTCGACATTGGTACTCCACATGGAAACCAGAAAAACTACCACCGGCGGCGTTACTCGAGCAGCTGTCACCCGAGCAAAACCGAATTGATATGGGGCGTCATTGTAGCCGCACATCCGCGCGAGTAAAGAAGCAAAGGCAAGCAGCACGTTGCGGCCAGATTTAACCCGAGACCCAGATTTAACCCGAGACCAAGTTGTGTTACATTCTTGAACGATCGGTCGCTCGTCGTACTCAAAAAAATTCCAGTGGAGCCCCCATGAATCAAAACGTGTTGGCGCGCGGCGCCTGTGTCGTGCTCAGTTTTTGGCTAACCCTAACTGCAGGGGTCGCCTCGGCGGGCGGGGGTTACTTTGTCCTCGGATACGGCACCTATGCCAATCAGATGGCCGGGGCGTCCACTGCAGTGGGCCTGGATGGTTTTGCAGGTTCCTCCAACCCCGGCAAGCTGTTTGCCGCCGGGGACCGCATCGACGCTGGCCTGAAGATGTTTTTGCCCCATCGGGAAATCGAGCGCACCGGCGCCAGTGACAGCATCTACGATATAGACAGCACCAGCCGCAACAGTATTTTCTTCCTGCCGGAAGCTGGCATTGCGCGCCGCATCAACGACGAATTTTCATGGGGGGTCACCCTGTATGGCAATGGCGGACTAAACACTGAGTACAGCGATGACAACAGCGTACCCGGCAGCAACTTCAACCCCGCGGAATGTGGCGACGCACCCGCCAACTTCATGCTGGGCTGTGGCAAACTGGGCTTCGATCTGGCGCAGGTGGTCGTTGCCCCGAGCCTCGGGTGGCAGTTTGCTCCGCAACACAGCGTTGGTATCACGGCGTTGCTCGCCTATCAACGGATCAAGGTGTACGGACTGCAGGCCTTTCAGGGCTTGTCAGCGCACCCCGACGCGGTTACCAATAATGGCTATGACCAGGCGTTCGGCTTCGGCGTGCGCATTGGCTGGTACGGACAAATCACCCCCTGGCTGGATCTTGGCGCGGCTTATTCCACCCGTGTTTATATGCAGGATTTTGACAAATACAAAGGCCTGTTTGCCGACAGCGGTGCCTTTGATATTCCGTCAAACTACAGCGTCGGAGCCGCTATTAAACCCGCCCCCGGCTGGGTCATCGCGCTGGATATACAGCGGGTTAACTGGGGAGAAATCAACGCGCTGCACAACGGCAACCTTAATTCACTGATCCCCGGCGGTAGCCCACTGGGCAGTAGCAACGGCAGCGGTTTCAGTTGGGACAGCCAGAATGTTTACCGCCTCGGCGTCGAATATGCCGCAACCCAACGCCTGATCCTGCGCGCCGGCTACGCCTATGGCCGCCGCCCCAACGACAGCGAGGACATTAACACCGTAACCTTCAATATGCTGGCGCCGAATCCAATCGACCAGTACACCCTGGGCTTAAGTTGGGCTCTCGACCAAAAATCTGAGCTGCATTTGGCCTATGGGAAATTCGTGGAGGATGAATACAAGGGCCCATCGGCGACGGCGGGACTGGGAATCGGCGGTGAGGAATCCATTAGCCCCTACGTGGACACCGTGTTTATCGGCTGGAGCAAACGCCTGTAGCGACGGAGAGCTATGGACGTCAACCTGGGTCAGGGGGCGTTTGCTAATCGCCAACCAGACCGACCACACCTCGATTCGCCAACTCGCGCTTGCGCCATGGGCTGCGGCCCGAGCGCCCAGCCGCGGCGCAGTCGGCGTGGTCCCACACTAGTATTTTTTGCGCAGCACCATCACACCGGACTGTTCGCTCATTTCGACCTTACTCAAAAAACTGTTGCCCAGTAATATTTGGGCAGGGTGATCCCCCAGAACCACAGTCGCCGCAATATCGTGGGCGGTAATACTGCCCACACTGACCTTCGCGAGGGTCACTTGCAGAGTATCCACAACACCACCGGCTGTGTTTGACATGCCAGGTTGGCCGCGCTTCAGATCGAGCCCCAGACGCCGCGCCTGATTTATATTCATAGCGATCTCTGTTGCACCAGTATCGACTATAAATGCTACCGGATAACCGTTAATGCTACCCGCCGTAAAATAATGCCCGCCCTGACCCTTGGGAATCTGCACTTCCGCCTGTGATGCTGCACTAAAGTGAGCGGCGATGTGTTGCGATAACAACAGCTCCTGGCGCCTGCCGTTGGCCTGCACAACAGCCCTGCGGCTATCACTGCTCACCAATGTTACGCCATCCTGGGTGTCCCCGACCTTCATCAAATGGCGTTCGCCGTTGATGGTCAGCACCGCCCTGTTTTCAAACAGACCATCGACGAAAATCTCAGTTTCCGCCTCCGCCCCGCTTTGCATCGCCGCCAACATTCCTAACGCAATCAAAAAATATCTCATGTCGCTACACCATCAAGCCCGTCATTGCGATCAGGGTTAATACCACCCAAGTCAACGCCCCTGCCACCAGATCGTCGAGCATAATACCCAGCCCCCCAGTGACATTTCTGTCCAGCCAGCTAATCGGCCAGGGTTTGACGATATCAAAGAACCGGAAGAGTACAAACCCCGCCAACAGCCAGGGCCAGGTGGCGGGGAAAGCGGTCATGGCCAACCAGAAGCCGGCCAGCTCGTCCCAGACGATGCCCCCGTGATCGTGTACACCCATCTTGCGCGCGGCATAACCGCAGATACCGACACCGGCGATCACCACCACCAGTAGCATCGACAGGTACAAGCCGAGCGGCAATAGCGCCAACAACGGAAAAAGTCCGACAGCGATCAGTGTTCCCGCAGTGCCCGGCGCTTTTGGCGACAGTCCGCTGCCAAAACCAAAGGCCAGCAATAGCAATGGATCGCGCAGAAGTTGTCCAGGGGTGGGCGTGGATGGGCGCATGAGAATCAAGCCTCAAAAATGGCGATAGCCAGTGCTGGTCGCAACGCTCAGTTTACCGTCGCTGTCGCGCCAGCTCACACCGCTGCCCGTTACCATGGTACCGATCCTGGTGGCCATCAGCTGCCCCTGGTCGATGAGCCTGGCCAACTGATCAAGCTGCCCCTCGGGCACCGTGAAACACAGTTCGTAGTCATCCCCCGCCGACAGCGCCCACTCCAGCGCCTGGTGTGCCCCCACCGCGGTGATCAGATTATCGCTAAGGGGTACCAGGTCGCCCTCAACCTGTGCACCAATACCACTACCCCCGGCGATATGCCCTAAATCAGCCAACAATCCGTCTGAAATATCGATGGCCGCAGAGGCAATACCGCGCAGCAGCTGCCCCTCCGCCAGACGCGGCGTTGGGCGCCAGTAACGACTCAGAAGGTACTCTGTATGCGAACACTCACTTTCGTATTTTATAGGGTTTTTATCAGTAGTTAGTATGGAAAGCCCCGCCGCTGCATCCCCAAGGGAACCGGTCACATACAAGCTGTCACCCGCCTGCGCGCCCCTGCGGGTCAGCCCCGCCCCCAACGGTATTTCACCGATTGCGGTAATGGTTACAGAGAGGGGGCCGCGCGCCATATTGCCACCCACCAGCGCACAGGGAAACAGCTCGGCCGCCGCAAACAGCCCCGCGCTGAACGCCGCTAGCCACTCTGGATCGGCACGGGGTAACGTCAGCGCCAGTTGAAACCAGCGCGGCCGGGCGCCCATCGCCGCCAGGTCGCTCAAATTGACTCGCAGTGAACGCTGACCAATATCGCGGGGGGCGCCTGAGTCGGGAAAATGCACGCCACCCACCAGCGTATCGGTGGTGACTGCCAGATCCATGCCCGGCGTGGGCGACAACAGCGCGCAGTCGTCGCCAATACCGAGCACCACCCCGGCATCGGCACGCTGGCGCCTGGCAAAATAGGTATCAATCAGACTAAATTCATCGCTGGCCACGGTGCGCCTCGCCCTAGTTAGCGCGGCCCCCGTCAGCCGCGCGCCCGACCCGCCGACAATTCGACCCGTCGGGTGATGCCAGCGACCTTGTCGAGAATGCCGTTGATGTATTTATGCGCCTCGGTCGGGCCAAACGTCTTGGCCAGATTGACGGATTCGTTGATGACAACTTTATAGGGAACATCGATGCGATACATCAACTCGTAAGTGCCCAGGCGCAGCACGGCCCGGGAAACAGGGTCGAGACTTTCCGCCTTGCGATCGAGAAACTGGTCGTAGGCGGCGTCAATTTCCTCAAGATTTGCGGGAATGCCGTGCAACAGCTCCCCGAAGAACTGGGTATCCACCTTGGCCATACTGTGGTCGGTGTGAAATTGCGCTTCGATGGTGGCAATATCTTCCTGCGCCAGTTGCCATTGATAGAGCGCCTGCACTAACAGATGGCGCGCTTTCTTGCGGGTGGATGGCAGGGGTGCAGCAGCCACCAATCAAGCCTCCAGCCATTTACACAACGATGCCATTTCCAGTGCGGTGAGCGCCGCCTCTTCGCCTTTATTCTCCGGCCCTTCTCCGGAGCGCTCCTCTGCCTGCTGCAAGTTGTCCGTGGTCAACACGCCAAACGCCACGGGCAGTTCTGTTGCCAATGCGACTTCGCCAATACCCCGAGCACACTCGCCACACACGTACTCAAAATGCGGCGTTCCGCCCCGGATGATGCAACCGAGAGTAATAATCGCCTGATAGTTCCCACTGTCCGCCAACTTCAGAGCCGCCAGCGGCAATTCAAACGCCCCGGGGACGCGCACCACCTGAATACGCTCCTCGGTAACACCGTGGCGCGCCAGGGCGCGCAATGCGCCCGCGAGAAGATTCTCGGTAATATCGCCATTCCAGCGGCTCACCACAATCGCGAAGCGCGCATTGCCGGCCTCAAAGGAGCCTTCTATCGGTCGAAATTCACTCATAAACATATCCAGTTTAGTTCCCGCAGCGCGTTGTAAAAGACCGACCCACGCGCTCAGGGACACTCAATATAGTCGACAACTTCCAGATCAAAGCCGGAAATCGCATTAAAACGAAAAGGCGCGCTCATTACGCGCATTTTTTTTACGCCCAGATCCCGCAATATTTGCGAGCCAGCGCCAACCTGTAAATACACCATTTCCGCCGCGCTTCGCACCTTGCTCTGGTTACTCTGCAATGCATTGAGTTCCGCTTCGATCTCATCGAACGTCTCGGGGTGGTGTAGCAACACGATCGCGCCACAACCCTCTTCAGTCACTTTTCGCATGGCTTTGTGGATCGTCCAGGTCGGGTACGGCCCTGTGCGCTCCACGGACAAAATATCCCGCCCAGTGCTCGGGATATGGACGCGAATGGGTATCGGTTTGTCGGCAGAAATTTCCCCTTTCACCAGCGCAAAATGCTTATTTTTCCGGGCCGTATCCAGATAAGTTTTGAGAGTAAACTCACCGTAAGTTGTATCGATTTGGCGCTCGCCAATGCACTTCAGGGTGCGCTCGTTCACCACCCGATAATGAATCAGATCGGCAATGGTGCCCATTTTAATCCCGTGTTGTACGGCAAATGCTTCCAGATCGGGCCGACGCGCCATCGTGCCATCGTCGTTCATAATTTCCACAATTACCGAGGCCGGCTCGTACCCGGCGAGGCGCGCCAGATCGCAACCCGCTTCGGTGTGTCCCGCGCGACTCAAAACGCCGCCTTCCTGTGCGCGTAGCGGAAAGATATGGCCCGGCTGCACAATATCGTCCGGGGTGGCATTTTTAGCGGCTGCCGCCTGTACGGTAAGCGCGCGATCCGCAGCGGAAATGCCGGTGGTAACACCTTCCGCAGCTTCGATGGATACCGTGAAATTGGTACCGTGACTGGCGTTGTTGCTGGCCACCATCAACGGCAGCGCCAGCTGTTTGCAACGCTGTTCCGTCAACGTCATGCAGATAAGACCGCGCGCGTACCTGGCCATAAAATTAATATGCTCGGCGCCCACGCACTGCGCGGCGATCACCAGGTCGCCCTCATTCTCCCGATCTTCGTCGTCCATCAGGATGACCATCTTGCCCTGGCGGATATCATCGATCAGTTCTTCAACGGTATTGAGCTTCATCACTTCAACCTTTATGACAAATTACGGGATGTGTCGCTATGGCGCTGAGTATTCGCTGGCTGGCTTGTCGCTGGCCAACAGGCGTTCGAGGTAGCGCGCAATTACGTCCACTTCCAGATTCACCTGCACCCCTGGCTGATAATCCCCGAACACCGTGTGTTCCAGGGTATGCGGCACAATATTGAGTTCAAACTCCGCGCCGTCGACCCGGTTGACGGTCAGGCTGACGCCGTCCACCGCAACGGAACCTTTGTGGGCAATATAGCGCGCCAGATGTGCCGGCGCGCGCATGCGAAAACGCACCGAGCGCGCATCCGCGTGCCGCGACACCACCTCGCCGACGCCATCGACATGTCCACTCACCAGATGCCCACCCAAGCGGGTGGTCGGTGTTAATGCTTTTTCCAAGTTGACTCGCGTACCGGGGGGCCATGCG
>JBFJKD010000036.1:0-12751 GCA_041635095.1 Porticoccaceae bacterium | reverse complement strand
TCGCGAAAAAATTTCACGTCGTTGGTCACGGCTGTGAGTCCAGTTTGTAGCGCCTGATCAGCGCGGAATTATAACAGGGGTTGTCGGCCTTGAAAGGGCTGGCGGCAAAACCGGTCGATCAGTTTTTCGAGGGTGGCCACGGTGGGTTTGATGCGATCCAGCGCCAGGAATTCGTTGGGTTGATGAGCCTGGTCGATATCCCCCGGCCCCATGACCAGCACATCCGTCCCGAGAGCGTGTAAATAGGGTGCTTCGGTGGCAAACGCGACCGCTTCGCGAGTATAGCCGGTGAGCTGTTCGCACATGGCTACCAATTCTGACTGTGGGTCGCTGGTAAACGCGGGCACACCGAAGTGCTCAATGGTCAGATGGGTGCCATCCTTTTCCCCCAGGGGTAACAGGCGCTGCTCGAGCATTAATTGCAGATCGGCAAGGGCCATTCCCGGTAACGGGCGAATTTCAAAGCCCAGCTCGCAGTGACCACAAATGCGGTTGGGGTTGTCGCCACCCTGTACACAGCCGAGATTCAAGGTGGGGTAATCGACGGCAAACAGCGGGTCGCGGTAGCGTTGTTTCAGTTCGTCCTGCAGGAGAAACAACTCCTCCAGCACCCGCTGCAAGGTGTGCATGGCATTGTTGCCCAGATTCGGATTGCTGGAATGGCCGGAGCTGCCGCGAATCATGAGTTTTTCAATCAGTATTCCCTTGTGCATTGCCACTGGTTTCATGCCGGTGGGCTCGCCAATTACGCCGTAGCGCGCAATGGATTCGCCGCGTTCCGCGAGCGCTCGCGCGCCGGCCATGGAAGATTCCTCATCGGCAGTGGCCAGAATAATCAGCGGCTGTTGCAGGGGTTGGTCGATAAATCCGCGCGCGGCCTCGAGAGCCAGAGGAAAAAATCCTTTCATATCGCAGGCGCCCAGGCCATACAGTCGCCCGTCGCGCTCGGTCAGTTTGAAGGGATCCTGTCGCCACAGATGTTCGTCGCACGGCACCGTATCCATGTGCCCGGCCAGCACCAGACCTGCGGGGCCACGACCCAGGGTGGCGATCAGATTGGCTTTGCGGGGGTCTTGCAACGGCATAATCTGCACGGCAAAACCGAGGGGTTCCAGCCAGTTCGCCAGCAGGTCGATGGCAGCGCGGTTGCCGTGATCGTGATCTGGATTAGTACTGCTGATGGAGTTGCAGGCTACCAGTGCGCTGAGCATGTTAATTAACGTCATGACAGGCAGTGTAAAGTGCTGGCGTTAATTTGCAATTTCAATCGTTGGCTGCGGCGGTCGGTGTGGGCAGGGGGCGGAGTGTTGTTGCTGGTTAAATCCCGATACAATCTTGCCGCACCCGATAAGGAATAACATCATGGTTCTGACTGCGGCCCCCGATCGCGTACTGGAACTGACGACGGTTCTTCAGGAGCTGGTAGCAGCGGGTTTGCTGTCCCAGGAGAATGCCAACATCGTGGGCGGCAGTAACCGCACCCGCGAACAATCCCTGCAGCATCCCCTCGTGTATATCGCCAGCCAACAGCCGAGCGACGCGAGCAGACCGGGAAAAACGTTGACCCTGTTAGCGTTGAGCGAATGGATGGCAGGTCAGGCCGGGCTGGAGCTGGTACATATCGACCCGCTAAAAATAAACGTCGCCGATGTGGCAGGCATCATGTCGTTTGAGTTTGCCAAACGGCACGGCATTTTGTGTACCGGCATAAAATCCGACGAGGTGCTGGTCGCGACCACGCAACCCTATACGCGCTCCTGGCTGGCGGGGCTGCAAAAAGTGACACGCAAAACCATACGGCCGGTGTTCGCCAATCCCGCCGACGTGGAAAAATATACGGTCGAGTTTTACTCCCTGGCAAAATCGGTATTTGGTGCCGGTAAGCTCGCGGGCGATGTGCGCCCCGGTATCACCAATTTCGAACAGCTGCTGGAGATCGGCTCGCTGAAGGATCCGGATGCCCAGGACAAGCACATCGTCAACATCGTCGATTGGCTGTTGCAGTACGCGTTTGATCAACGGGCCAGCGACATTCACATTGAACCCCGTCGCGACAAAGGTCGAATTCGCTTTCGCATCGACGGCATTTTGCACCAGGTCTACGATTTGCCGAGTCCGGTGATGACGGCAATGACCAGCCGTTTAAAAATACTGGGGCGCATGAATGTCGCCGAGAAGCGACGGCCCCAGGATGGTCGCATTAAAACCCGTACACCCAAAGGTAACGAGGTCGAATTGCGGCTGTCGACGTTGCCCACTGCGTTTGGCGAAAAAATGGTGATGCGTATCTTCGACCCGGAGGTGTTGCTGCGCAGCTTTACTGAGCTGGGGTTGACGGGCGACGACTACCAGCGCTGGCACGCGATGAGCAACCGTCCCCACGGCGTGGTGCTGGTTACCGGCCCGACCGGTTCTGGAAAAACCACAACCCTGTACTCCACGCTTAAAGTGCTGGCCACCGAAGATGTGAATGTCAGTACCGTGGAAGACCCGATTGAAATGGTCGAGGAAAGTTTTAACCAGACCCAGGTGCAACCGCAGATCGACCTGGATTTTGCCGCCGGCATTCGCACCCTGCTGCGCCAGGACCCGGATATTATTATGGTGGGTGAGATACGGGATATCGAAACGGCGGAAATGGCTATCCAGGCGGCGCTCACGGGCCACCTGGTGCTGTCGACATTGCACACCAACGATGCCCCTACCGCAATTACCCGGATGCTGGATCTGGGCGTGCCCGCGCACCTGATCAAGGTGACTCTGAACGGCATTATGGCGCAGCGTCTGGTGCGCACCCTGTGTCCGCACTGCAAGGAAAAAGTGGCTATGGACAAGGCCGCCTGGGAGCAGCTTGTCAGCCCCTGGAAAGCCCCGCCGCCGCCCTTTATGTATCGGCCCACTGGCTGCCTGGAATGCCGGGATACGGGTTACCTCGGACGCCAGGGTATTTACGAAATCATGACGATCAGTGATTCCGTTCAATCCCTCATTAGCAGTGATTGCGACATTGCGGCCATACGCATTCAGGCCATCAAGGAAGGTATGCGCACCCTGCGCCTGGGTGGCGCGCAGAAGGTAGGCGCCGGTATTACCTCTTTTGAAGAGGTGCTGCGCGTGGTGCCCAGCGGTGGGCGCTAACGGAGTAGTGAACTCTTCGGCCACGCAGCACATGACTCCCGTAGTTAATCCGTCCCGGGAAACCTTTGCAAACCAGTTGCAGTTGTTCCGCGAGCGGGTGCCCGCGGAGGCTGCGCGCTGGCTCGACCTGAGGTTAGAAGATCTGGAGTTCGCCCGCCAGCTACAGGTGGTATGGGACGGCAGCGAATTTATTGCCACGGTGTGCCACAGAAAACCGGCGCTGTTACGGGAGCTGGTGGAATCTGGCGCGCTGTTGGCGGCGACATCTTCTGCTGGCTACACGGAGCGGTTGAATGCAGTACTTCTGTCCGTCGACAGCGACGATGGCCTGCATCGTGCCCTGCGTCTGTTTCGCGAGCGGGAAATGGTGCGCATCCTGTGGCGCGACCTGGCCGGATTGGCAACGCTGCGCGATACCACCGGGGAGATGAGCGCGCTTGCCGACGCCTGTATCATCGGCGCGCTACATTTTCTCGCTCGCGCCGCCGAACGAAGTCTGGGTGTCCCCGTAGGGGCCACCAGTGGCACAGCACAGCATTTGCTGGTGATCGCCATGGGCAAGCTCGGCGCTCGGGAGCTCAACCTGTCGTCCGATGTGGATCTGGTGTTCGCCTATGGCGAGGGCGGAGAAACGCAACGTGAGGCGGGTGCGGCCAGTCACGCCAGAAGTGGCATAAGCAACCAGGAGTTTTTTACCCGCCTTGGGCAAAAGCTTATTCAGGCGCTGGATACACGCACTACTGACGGCTTTGTGTTTCGCGTGGATATGCGGCTGCGGCCCTATGGGCAGAGCGGCCCCCTGGTGTTCAGCTGCGGTGCGCTGGAAGAGTATTACCAGAGTCAGGGCCGCGACTGGGAGCGGTACGCGATGGTCAAGGCGCGGGTCATAGGTGGCGACAGCGAGTGGGGCGATGGGGCGCGGCTAATGACCGTGCTACGGGCTTTTACCTATCGAAAATACATCGATTTCAGTGTTATTCAATCCTTGCGCGATATGAAAGCGCTGATTAACCGGGAAGTGCGGCGCAAAGCTCTGCACAACAACGTCAAGCGCGGTGCCGGGGGTATCCGGGAAGTGGAGTTCATCGTGCAGGCGTTTCAGCTGGTGCGCGGTGGGCGGGACCGGCGTTTTCAAAATCCCGTGCTGCTGGAGGTGCTGCCCCTGTTAGTGGCGGAAGGGCTGGTGACAGCACCGGATGCCACCGACCTGGAAACGGCATACGGCTTTTTGCGCAATGTCGAACATCGACTGCAGGGTTGGCGCGACGAACAAACGCAACAGCTGCCGCGCGATGTGCCGGGGCAAGCGCGTCTGGCACGGCTGATGGGATTTGAGAACGCGGCGGACTTTGATGCCACCCTCGCCCGGCATCGCCAGTGCGTACGAGACATTTTTAACGACGTCGTAGCGCAGGTGGGCGACGCACCAGATGTCGACGATGGTCAGCGCGAGGATCTGCGCTGCGCCGAGCAGGTCTGGTCAAGTCGCGCCGCCGATTCGACACCGCTGGCCAAGCTGGGGTTTGACCCGGCCGGGCAGGCGCTGGAAATACTGCATGGGTTGCGCGCGAGCTCAGCCGTAAAAGCGATGCAAAGTGATGCCCGGACGCGCCTGAACACATTGATGCCGCTACTTATCGGCGCCTGTGCCAAGGTCGATAACAGCGTCGAAACGCTACAGCGCACCCTGAAGCTGGTGGAAAGCGTGGCGCGCCGCAGCGCATATCTGGTCTTGCTGGCAGAAAATTCAGGGGCCCTTGAGCAGCTCGTGAGGTTGTGCGCAGCGAGCCCCTGGATCACCGCCGAGCTGTGCCGCCATCCGGCGCTACTGGACGAATTACTCGACCCGCGGGCGTTGTATACGCCGCTCGATAAAACGGTTTTGCAACATGAACTGCAACAACATCTGTTGCGGATTCCGGGGGAAGACCTGGACGGCCAGATGGAAGCGTTGCGCTATTTTCGCAGCGCCCAGGGGCTGCGCATTGCCGCCAGTGAAGTCAGCGGCGTGGTGCCGTTGATGAAAGTCAGTGATTACCTGACGTGGTTGGCGGAAATCATCCTCGATTATGCGTTGGTGCTGGCCTGGAAAAATCTTGTCGAACGGCATGGGCAGCCGGGTGATGTCGCACCCGGGGAGATGCCGTTTCTGATCATTGGATATGGCAAGCTGGGGGGCATTGAGCTCGGCCACAGTTCGGATCTCGACCTGGTATTTATTTACGACGCCGATGCAGATTTAAGTACCAGTGGGCCGCGCGAGGTCAGCAATGGCGTTTTTTTTGCACGACTTGGGCAGCGCATTCTGCATATTCTCGGTACGCGCACACCGTCGGGGGTCCTGTACGAGGTCGATATGCGCCTGCGGCCATCCGGCAACTCCGGACTGCTGGTAACTACGTTCGCAGCATTTGCCAAATACCAGCAGGAAAGTGCCTGGGTCTGGGAACACCAGGCGCTGGTGCGCGCGCGCGCAGTGACCGGAAGCGAGCGGTTGGCAGAGCAATTCAACGTCCTGCGCGAGGCGGTATTGACGCAGCAGCGGGATTCGCAGGTGCTGCAGCAGGCGGTGCGTGAAATGCGCATGAAAATGTTTGCCGAACACATGGGGGGCGGCGTTAATAGCGAGCTAACGAGCGAGATGTTTGACTTGAAGCAGGCGCGCGGAGGTATCGTCGACATTGAATTTATGGTTCAATTTGCGCTTCTGGCCCAGTCCCATCAGCATCCCGGTTTGACCCGCTGGACGGACAATATTCGACTTCTCGATGCGCTGGCCGAGTTCGGCGTGTTGTCGGCTGACGAAAAAGTAAAATTACAGGATGCGTACCGGGACTATCGGGTGGCGGCCCACCGACTGCAGTTGCAACAACGACCGGGACTTGTTCCGGCCGAGGAGTTTGTCGCGCAGCGGGCGGCAGTCTGTGCAATCTGGGAGCGCTTGTTAGGCGCGTTATAAAGGCTGTGCGTAACGTGCGAAGTGAAAAATTGAGGAGTTGTTGAATGTCGTTTGCCGATCGCGATGGTACTATCTGGTTTGACGGAGAACTGGTCCCCTGGCGGGAGGCCAAGGTACATGTACTGACCCACACCCTGCACTATGGCATGGGGGTGTTTGAGGGCGTGCGCGCCTATCACACTGAAAATAACGGCACGGCGATTTTCCGCCTTAAGGAACACACCAACCGTTTATTTGATTCCGCCAAGATTATCGGACTATCGCTACCCTTTGATCGCGACACATTAAATGAGGCGCAACGGCTGGTGGTGCGCGAAAACAATTTGAAAGAAGCCTATCTGCGGCCCATGGCGTTCCTCGGCTCCGAGGCGATGGGTCTGCGCGCCGATGGTTTGAGCACGCACGTTATCGTCGCGTCCTGGGCGTGGCCCTCGTATATGAGTCCGGATGCCCTGGAAAAAGGCATTCGAATTAAAACTTCGTCCTTTACGCGCCATCACGTGAATATTACCTTGTGCAAGGCGAAGGCCAACGGCAACTACATGAATTCCATGCTGGCGCTGCGCGAGGCCCTGCAATGCGGGTACGACGAAGCGCTGCTGCTGGATCCCGAGGGTTACGTCGCGGAAGGCAGTGGCGAGAATTTTTTCCTGGTCAAAAACGGTGTACTGTACACGCCGGAACTGACCTCCTGCCTGAATGGCATTACCCGCGCCACGGTTATCCAGTTGTCCGAGGAGCTCGGCTACGAGGTGCGGGAAAAACGCATCACCCGGGACGAAGTGTACATCGCGGACGAAGCCTTTTTTACCGGCACGGCCGCAGAAGTGCTGCCGATTCGGGAAATGGATAATCGGGTTATTGGCAGTGGTGTGCGCGGGCCGCTTACCGAACAGTTACAGAGTCTGTACTTTGACGCGGTGCGTGGACGCAATAGCGCCCATCCCGAGTGGCTAACGGCTATCGCAGACTGACGCGGAGCACAGAGCATGGGTTTGATCGGGTGGCCGGATAAACAATGACCGGTGAGTCCGTGAGTCAATCGCGGTTGCTCGTCATAGGCCCTTCCTGGGTGGGCGATATGGTCATGGCCCAATCTCTGTTTAGCGCACTCAAAACAAAATTCCCCGACAGCGCAATCGATGTGCTCGCTCCGGCGTGGAGTGGGCCGTTACTGGGGCGCATGCCGCAAATCAGCGCTACTATTTCGATGCCGGTAGGTCACGGCAAGCTGGGGCTGTTAGCGCGTTGGCGGTTGGCGCAAACCCTGCGCGCCCGCGGTTACCGTCGCGCTGTTGTGCTGCCAAATTCGTTTAAATCCGCATTGATTCCCTTTTTTGCAGGTATTCCGGTGCGCACCGGGTGGCGCGGGGAAATGCGCTTTGGGTTACTTAACGACATTCGTTTACTCGACAAAAAACGCTATCCGTTGATGGTGCAGCGATTTGTGGCACTGGCTTACGCGGATCATGCAGCGTTGCCGGACGTCACACCTCGACCGCAGTTAACCACGGATCATGGACGTCTCCCCGAACTCTATAGTCGCCTGGGTTTACAGGGCGACAAGCCGGTTCTAGCGCTTTGTCCCGGCGCCGAATTCGGCCCCTCCAAACGCTGGCCCGCCCGCCATTTCGCCGCCGTGGCACAGGAATACATACGCCGTGGTTGGCAGGTCTGGTTGCTCGGGTCGGGGAACGACAGGTTGGTGGCGGACCAGGTGATCGCCAGCCTGCCAGCGGCGAGTCAGTCCGCAGCCAGCAACCTTGCCGGGCGCACCGAGTTGGTGGACGTCGTTGATTTGTTAGCTGTCGCGGGAGCGGTGGTGAGTAACGATTCAGGGCTGATGCATATCGCTGCGGCGCTACAGCGCCCGTTGGTGGCGGTGTACGGCTCCAGTTCACCCGCCTTTACACCACCCCTGGGGGATAACGTGGCGGTAGTGTCCATCCCGGTGGATTGTGGTCCGTGCTTTCAAAGAGAGTGTCCCCAGGGGCACTTGAAATGCCTGAATGATCTGACGCCACAACGGGTACTCGACGCGCTCGCCACGCGCAGCGCGGCGGCTACGTCCGCTGTCGTGTCAGTTGTTAACCAGCGACCGTTATTATGAAGTGCGCACGGGTGTCGAGCGCCGCGCAACCCGTCGTCGTTGCGTGCACGACTGCTGGTGCAAGCCCGCAGTCAGGGTGGCGCAAATCAGTATGTAACTGCGGGTAACTGGGAATGTTGCGCTCCATTGACGAATTGAAAAGTGCGCCGATCGGTCTGCAAGCGCCGTTTGATATTGCCACGCCGGGGCGTGCGACATTGCACTGCGAACGGATTTATCGCCATCTGCCAGGTAGACGTCTGGTGTTTCGCGCTCGGTGGCACGACACGGACACGTTGGTTAAACTTTTTTTCCGCGCCAAGGATTTTGACCGTGAACGCGCAGGACTGCGGGCTATGGCCGCCGCGCAGATTCCCCATGCGGCGGAAATGTGGACGCTGATCGATTCCGCGGAAGAAAGCTATTTTCTCGGTAGCGAATTTCTCGACGACGCCGCGAGTTTGCAGGACTGTTACGCCGGCTTGTCCGCCAAACAATTGTTGCCACTGCTGCGCGACGCGCTGAGCATTGTGGGGCGGTTGCATGGTGCCGGCTGGATGCAGGCGGATATCCACCTCGACAATTTTTTGCTGAGTCGCGGCAAGCTATTCGCCATTGATGGTGGGGGTATGTCTGCGCTGGCGAGCGTTCCTGAAGATAATGTCGGTATGTTCTTTGCGCAGTTGGTACCTGACTACGATCGCTTGATCCCCGATGTCCTGGACGCCTATGGCGAGGGCGCGCCGTCGCTTGCAGCAGTCCAGGCCGCGACCATCCGTATGCGCGCTGTGCGTATCGCCAGGTATCTACAAAAATCCGTGCGCTCCTGTACAGAATTTTCAGTCAGCACGGATCGCCACCGATTTATCGCCATGCGCCGCGATATGGAAACCCGTCGCCTGACCAGGCTCATGGATGAACCGGACGCCGAAGTCGGTGGCGCAAGATTTTTAAAAAGAGGTAATACGGCCACCGTGATCAAGGTAGATTGCGAGGGCCAGGACCGCGTTTTGAAAATATACAATATCAAAAATTTTTGGCACGGCGTCAGTCGCTGTTGGCGTCCGAGTCGCGCCTGGGTGTCGTGGCAGAATGCCCACCGCTTGAAATTGCTGGGCGTGGCGACACCGTTAGCGGTGGCGCTGCGGGAAAACAGAGTGGGGCCGCTGCGCCGTGTGGCGTATTTGCTCACTGACTTTATCGACGGTGAGAACCTCGCGTCGTGGCTATTAAAAACCGACAGAAAGTCCATACCCGAGTGGCTCGATGGGGAGATTGTGCGTTTGTTTGATATTATGTGGTGCAGCAATGTGACGCACGGGGACATGAAGGCGAACAATTTTATGGTGTTTGCCTACCGTTTACATGTCATCGATCTCGACTCTATGTGCTGGCACGGCTCGCAACGTAAATTTATTGCAGCTTACAGGCGAGATCTAATACGCTTTTTGCAAAATTGGCAGGGTGAAACGCGCGAACATTTTGTGCAACTGCTACAACCGTTTGCGCAGCGCGCAGGCTTGTTATTCCCCCCTAACTAAGGTTGGCCAGTGGCAACGATTATTCTTGGACTATCTGGAGCGCTGAATCACGATCCGTCGGCGGCTATTTATGTGGACGCGAAGCTGGTTGCGGCCGCGGAAGAAGAGCGTTTCATACGCGATAAGCACGCGAAAGGCAAAATGCCTTACGAGGCAGCAAGATTTTGTCTGGAGTTTGCGGGCGTCAAGCCTCAGGACGTCGATGTGGTGGCCGTTCCTTTTGCGCCGATATCAATTTTATCCCCCGCCCGCTGGCATTTCGCACGTCGCTACTGGTATGCCCCTGATCGCGCCCTCGATGCAATTTTTAACGGTAACCGCCGTTATCGACGCTACCGTCAGCGCGTCTTCGATCTGCTGATTGAGCTGGGCATCGACCCCAAAAAAATTCAGTTTGAGTCAATCGAGCATCACCTGGCCCATGCGTCCAGCGCCTATCATCTAAGCGGTTTTAGCGAGAAAACGGCAATTATGGGGGTGGATGGCAAGGGCGAGTACGCCACCACATTTTTCGGTTACGGTGAAAATGGCAAGATCCATAAAATAAAAGAATTTTACGATCCCGATTCTCTGGGCGGTTTGTACGGCGCGATCACCGAATATCTGGGTTTTGAGATGCTCGACGGTGAATACAAAGTGATGGGGATGGCGCCTTACGGGGACCCCACAAAATACGATTTTTCGCGGCTGGTTGATTTTGACGGCAAGAATTTCACCATCAATACGCGCTACGTCAATACGGTTGGCCTGCGCCGCTACAAGGAAAACGGAGTCGGTTTTTATTTCAGCAAAAAGTTGACCGAGTGGTTGGGGCCGCGTCGAGTCGGCGATATGGCGGATGATCCCTATATTCACTATGCCGCCACCATACAGGCATTGTACGAGCAAATGGTATTAAAGCTGATGGATTATTACCTCGGCGATATTCTTCGGGAAACCGGCAAGCTGGCGTTTTCCGGTGGTGGAGCACTGAACGTCAAGTTAAATCAAAAAATTATTGCGCACCCCGATGTCAGGGAATTGTACGTGCAGCCGGCGTCTGGAGATTCCGGTACTGCTGTGGGGGCGGCTTCCTATGCGTTAGTCAAGCGCGGTATCGCGCCGGAAAAAATGGCGCACGTGTACCTCGGGCCAAAATATTCTAACGACGAGTGCGTGCTAGCCTGTGAGCGGCACGAACATAAGCCGCGTTATCAGATTATTGATCAGGTCCCCCAACGCATTGCAAAAATTCTTGCCGATGGCAATCCGGTAGCATGGTTTCAGGGGCGTATGGAGTTTGGTCCGCGGGCGCTGGGTGGGCGTTCTATCCTTGGGTGTCCAAGTGCGCCGGGAATCGCCGCGCGCATCAATGAGCAGATCAAGTTTCGCGAACGCTGGCGGCCATTTTGTCCGAGCATGCTGGACCGTGTTGCCCCGTTGATGTTCAAGACAGATCATCCCGCGCCATTTATGACGTTTACATTTGAAGTGGCGGAGGAGTGGAAAGCGCGCGTTCCGGAAGTCGTACACGAAGATGGAACAGCCCGCGCCCAGGCTCTGACCCGCGCACACAACCCGCGCTACTACGCGTTAATGGAAGAGATGGAAAAGCTGACTGGCAATGGTGTGGTGCTGAACACCTCGTTAAACCGACGGGGCGAGCCAATGATCTGTTCGCCAACGGACGCGCTGAATATGTTTTATGGATCGGATTTGCAGTATCTGATTATGGAAGATGTGTTGGTAACCAAATAGCAACAACTTCGATTGATCAGCGTGCAGCGTGGCGCCGCGAGATAAGCACCTATGCCTGGCGCGTTACCGGAGGGGTGACAAGTAGTGGCTGATGGCTCCGCTGACGCGCGCATCGTTATATCCGGCCGCAAGGTTGTCCCCATATTTTGCGAGCGCGGTTCTATCACTCGCGACCCGCAACAGGTGTCGGAAATTTCTTGCGCGCCGACGTTGGCTCAGGGGACGCCAGGCAACTTGCAGGTCGGAAATGTCGATAAGGCCCAACTGGTTGTCCGGTGTCAATACGATATTACCCAGGTGCAGGGAGCGAAAATAAATGCCTTTGTCGTGTAACGCGCGCACAAATGCGCCGAGCTGTTGGATGGCTGGCGCGTCGAGCGAGGCGGCGATGCTGCGCAGCGTGTTTCCGACCAGAGGTTGGTAACACACGGCGGAGCGCTGCAAGTCGGGAATGTCGTAGGTTGCAACCACCACCACCGTGCGCACGCCGCGCGCAGCCAGCAGCCGAGCGTTGCGCACAAAGCGCTGTGCGTAAGAAAAAATTCGCGCCGAGCTGAAAAAGCGTTTCACACGAAACAGTTTCAGGTAGTTGCCATTTGCGAGACGCAACACCTTGTCGCCGTGGGCATCTGCTTCGATAAGCGCTGCGTCGCGGGTTAATTCGAGATAGCGATTATGATCGATACGTTGCATAGCCTGGGCGCGCGACTCCGTGATTCTGTGTGCGCAAGTGTAATGACTCCTGCTTGATTAGCAACATTCTTGATGGCGTTGCACAGTTTTATGGCGGCTTAGCGTCAAATAATTGTCCACATACTTACGGTATTTCAACGGTCCCAGATCCGGGGTTACAGTAGCGACAGGATAATAAAACACGCTCTCTGGATAAGCGCTCACAACAAGCTGGGTGGGCAGAGAGTGGGTAATTAGCACCGCGCGGAGGGGGGCGAACATACCATGGGTCAGAGGGTATGGCGATCGCAATGGCAGATCAACGCCGAGCAAATTCCAGGTCGGCGCGATGGACCCTTTGTATATTTTGACGAGGCATGCTCATTGCCGGGGGAGTTGGTCAGCAAGGGGCCAGCCAACGAAGTCGTGCGCACCTCGATACGCGGCGTCGGTTATTACCTGAACCGGTATCGGTGTGGCGGTAAATGGTTACGGCGGTGGTTGGGATCCAGTCGCGCCAGCGGAATGGCAAATCTACGCTTGTTTAGCGATCTTGGTATCCCCGCACCGCCATTGGTAGCGTTGGTAGCGTTTGCGGAGCAGCGTGACTTGCGC
>JBFJKD010000035.1:0-13030 GCA_041635095.1 Porticoccaceae bacterium | reverse complement strand
TGCCATGGCCGTCGGCCCGCAGAAAATGCTCAGGCGCTATTTGTGTGCGGAGAAATCCGCCCACAGGATAATATTTAATTCTTTAAAATCATAACGATAGAGACGGGTCAAGAGGCTGAGACGAGGCGGCGGATAGTTAAGACTGGTAGCAGCCAGATCCGCATGCTGCATTATAGGTCGGTTTTCCGCCAGAAAACGCACCAATATGATGCGACATCCGGCTTTTTGACCATCTGCTTTGGGGCGTTATGGCTCAGACGTGCAGCACGGACAACGGCTAACATTGAGCGAAATGGAGGAAAAGCATTGCAGGCACTCTTTAATGCTCGGCTCTGCTAGTGGTCGGCTCTGCTGCGGGCGCCGTCGGCTCCTCCCGCTTCATGCGGTCGATTGACTTAACCAGCAGAAATACGGCAAACGCGACAATCACCAAACTCACCACAATTGATAAAAGTGCCGTAATTGATCGTATCGGCCCCAATCAATATGCGCATAGCGCCAGAGTCGACCAGGTCACCTGCGGCGCGAGCTAAAAATACACATAGCCTTCGCTTTTGGTGAGGCGCTCCAATTCCGCTGGCCCGAACGGCACCGTACCGACGAAGGGATAAAGGTTATTCTCATTCAGGCCAAGATGTTTGATGCGGGTTTTACACACCTTGATGGCCACGACGCCGAAAGCAGACAAGCGCGCTGCCAGATCGACAACCGCTTTGTAGCGGGGATAATTCTCGCGGAAAAAAATTGCAACTTCCGACCCGTGTAACACTAGCACCAGGGGCGGTAACCGGGTAGTGAAGTCGGCTGCAAGGTAATAGCTCTCGGCGCGGAGTAACGCTGCTTCAACCTGGGTGGGATCGTCGAGACCGATGCGGGCCACGTAACCCGGCGCGGACGGCAACGGCGGAACGGATTCAAAATCTGGGCCGGTTTTGTTGTAGGGCGCGAGTACTGTGCTGCCGCCAAGCGCTGTGTCGCCAGCCACAGCGACCGGCAAAAAGCCGCTCGCGGCCAGTAGCAAACCCAAAGCCAAACGCCCACAGATCGCGGGCGCGGAGGTATCTCTTAGACGGAAAACGACGCGCCGCATCCGCAGGTCGACACCGCGTTGGGGTTGCGCACCACAAACCGGGAACCTTCCAGCCCCTCGACGTAGTCCACTTCACCGCCGACCAGATACTGAAAACTCAGAGCGTCCACCAGTACCGTCACGCCATCCTGCTGAACACAGGTATCGTCTTCGGCCACCACCTCATCAAACGAAAAGCCGTACTGAAATCCAGAACAGCCGCCGCCCGAAACAAACACCCGCAACTTGAGATCGGGGTTTCCTTCCTCGGCAACCAGATTAGCCACTTTGGCGACGGCGCTACGCGTCACGCTCAGCAAGGTCGGATTAAATGTTTCGGCACCAGTCATTTTCGCTCCAGCTCCACAGGTTTCACGCGGCTATCTTACTCTCTTACTGTCGTGCATATACGTCTAAGATATGGGGGCAATCCGAATAGTTACCAACCCCATCACCTTTCACCCCCCCCCTTCACCCGCCGCGGCCTGGCTCGCCAAGCGCGTCCGCCGGTGCGCTAACAGCGGCAACACCAGCACCGTGGGAGGGGGAAGCACTCACATCACCCTGACGCACGAAGTTGCCGTTAACCTGAGCGCCCTTTTCAATTTCCAGCAACGAGTAATGAATATTTCCTTCGACCACCGCTTTGGCGGCCAGTTCGATATGCTTGTCGGCGTGTATGTCGCCCTCCACGGTGCCGCTTACCAACACCGTTGGCACCCGCAACTCACCGCGCACAAGGCCAGCGTCGAGTACCCGAACCCGGGCTTCAGTACCCGCCTCCGCAAGAATATTGCCGGTAACCTGTCCTTCTATTTCCAGACAGCCCTCAAACTGCACGTCGCCGATAATATGAGTCCCGCGCGCTATCAGGGTGGTGGCGCCGGAAGAAGTCATTTTTAATTTCTTGCGCATGCTTGTGTTCCTTTACACGAGTTCAATTAATGTCCCGACACGGGCGTCGCACCCCGTGCCCGCGAGTCACTCCACCACATCCTTCCACAGAAATTTCTGCGTCGTCCCGAAGGCGTTATCACCCACTTTAGCCACCGAAACTTTCAATTGCAGAGGCTCAAAGTCAGCCGGAAAATGCAGCGTCCCTTCGAGCATTCGAAAATACTTGAACGAGACCAGCAACGGATCATTGTCCTGCATCGGGTCCAGTTGCGCGAGTGTATAGGCAATTTCGGCTCCGTCCAGCTTGCCGCTAACTTCCAGATCAATCCGCACTTTGATGTTTTTTATCAAAGTCACCTTTTGCTTGACCACCAAACGATAGGTTACCGTCGACGGATCGTCGCTGGTTGCAATCCGCAAGCTGTCTATATGCAACCCGGTTTGCAGGCTGTTATCGCGCAGCAGATTGCGATACAGATCCAGCTCTTCCTTCTGTTCGGCCAATGTAGCCTGCAAGCCCACGACACTCTGGCGCACCTCTTCCAGGGACTCCCGATCAATTTCGCGCGCCACCGCACTGTTCGCTACTTCCTGCTCCAGCTCCTTAACGCGGCTCTGGGCCTTTTTGTTAGCCGCAATCACCTGGCGGTTTTCGATCATCTGGCCGGCAAAATAGTCGCTGCCCACCCAGAAACCCGCGAGAAAACTGAGGGCTGCCAGCAGCACACCACCACCCACCAAGGCAGGCAATAGCCAGGGGCGATTGAGTCGCACTACCAACTGTTCAAAACCGGCGGCCACAGAATCGTCCTAAGGGAGCAACGGCGGGGCTTGCAGCCCGCTAGCTTCCGGAAACCCAAACATGATGTTCAGATTTTGCACCGCCTGTCCCGAGGCACCCTTCACCAGGTTGTCGATGACGGACATGACTACCACTTTATTGCCCGCCTGGGGCCGCACGACACTCAGGCGGCACATATTAGAGCCGCGCACGCTACGCGTCTGGGGGTGGCTACCGGCAGGCAGCACATCGACAAACGGTTCGGACCGATAACGGCGTTCGTACAGGCTCTGTAAATCCACGCCGGTATCGAGCAAGGTCGCATACAAGGTGGCGTGGATACCGCGAATAATCGGCAGCAGGTGCGGCACAAATGTTAGGCCTACCGCGCTACTAACCAGATCCGCAAGACCCTGCCTGATTTCCGGTAGGTGGCGATGACCCGCCACACCATAGGCTTTAAAACTGTCGCTGACTTCGGCCAACAAATTGTCGATACTGGCCTGACGCCCTGCGCCGCTCACGCCGGAAGCGGCGTTGGCAATCAGGTCGGCAGTATCGACCAAGCCCTTTTCAAGCAGCGGCAAAAAGCCCAGCAAAACACTGGTCGGGTAGCATCCAGGACAAGCTACCAGTTGCGCGCCACGAATTTTTTCGCGATTGAGTTCCGGCAACCCATATACGGCCTGGGGAAGCAGTTCGGGACTGCCGTGGGGTTGCCGATACCAGCGCTCCCACAGTGCGGCGTCGCGGATGCGAAAATCCGCCGACAGGTCGATCACTCTGGCGCCGCCTTCGAGAATCGCTGGCGCCATGGCCTGCGCCACACCGTGCGGAGTAGCAAAGAATACCGCATCGCAGGCACCCAAACTCGCTGGATCGGGGGTGCAGAATGCCAGGTCCAGATAGCCGCGCAGGTTGGGAAACAAGTCGTCGACGCGCACGCCGTCTTCGCCCCGGGAGGTGATCTGGGCAATTTCAACCTGCGGATGATTTACCAGCAGCCGCAGCAGCTCGGCACCGGTGTAACCGGTCCCTCCTACGATTCCAATTTTGATCACGCCAATATTCCCGTTATTCCCGTTATTCCCGTTATTCCCGTTCGCTATCTTCACTCTCACTGAGGGGCTTATAATACCCCAATAAATACCCGGTTACCTGCCGCTATCCGCAATCACGCGTCGGCCACGACACCACTCTGACGTCGACCTGAAGGAACCCGCCCATGCTTCGAGAGTGGCTAGAAGTTCTGCACATCGTCAGCGTTGTGTGCTGGTTCGCGGCGTTGTTCTATCTGCCGCGCCTGTTCGTATACCACGCCGCGGCACAGGACCAGATCGGCATCGAACGCTTTAAAATCATGGAGCGTAAACTGTTTCGCGGCATCGCCACACCGGCGATGGTTGCCAGCCTCGGCTTTGGTGGAGGGCTGTTCAGTTACGCCCCCGACTATTACCTCGCCGCTGGCTGGTTTTACGCGAAACTCGCCATGGTAGTGCTCCTGCTTGGCTACCATTTTTTATGCGGCGTTTATCTGCGCCGGTTTCGCGATAATCGCAACACGCACAGTCACGTTTTCTTTCGGTGGTTTAATGAAGTGCCGGTGGTGCTGTTGATCGCTATCGTGGCCATGGTTGTCGTGCGCCCGTTTTGACCTGATGAACACTACCGCCAGACCTTCCCGCAGCAGCGCGCGCACTCTGGCCATCACCAGTGAATCTATCGGGGCGACCATGGTGCGCCTCACCGCGCCGATGACGGTGGGCATTATTTCACTGATGCTGCTGGGGTTAGTGGATGCGTATTTTGTCGGTCAACTCGGCACCGCGCAGCTGGCGGCGCTGGCGTTCACCCTGCCGGTCACCCACGGCGTCAACAGTATCGGACTGGGCATCGGCATGGGCCTGTCGGTGCTGGTATCACGCCTCCTGGGGGAGGATAAGTTCCAGCGCGCGGCGCGTCTGGTAACCGATAGTCGGCTGCTGGTAGTCACCACCGGCATCGCCCTGGCGACGGGCCTGTACCTGGGTCTGACCCCGCTATTTCTGGTTATGGGCGCCGATGCACAAACCCTCCCCTATATACTCGACTTTATGGTGCTATGGCTGCCGGTGCTGCCCCTGCTGCTGCTGACTCTCACCGGTAACACCATTTTGCGGGCGGTCGGCAGCCCCACCAAATCGGCCATTTGCCTGGCGGTGGTGGCCATCCTCAATGGTGTCCTGGATCCCCTGTTGATTTTCGGCGTCGGTCCCTTTCCAGGCATGGGTATCGCTGGCGCATCGCTGGCAACCGTCATCGCCTGGATGATCACTTATGGGCTATCCGATTACATGCTCAGCGCCCAGGAAGGATTAATTCTGCGCGGCAAATCCCGATGGTCGCACACGATCGCCAACTGGAAGGCCTTGTTGACCATCGGCATACCGGCAATCCTGGCTAATTTCACCACCCCCTTTGCTGCCGCGGTTCTCACCGCCATGGTGGCCAAATTCGGCGCCGAGGCGGTTGCCGGTTTCGGTGTCTGCACCCGCGTTGAAGCGCTCGCGCTGCTGGTGGCATTCGCCCTGTCGTCCACACTACCCATGTTTATCGGCCAGAATATCGGTGCCGGCAAGCACCAACGCGCACAGCGCGCGCTGTTCGGCAGCCTGAAGTTTATCCTCGTGTTCCAGATCGGCGCCTACCTGTTGCTGGTTATGCTGGCCGGCAAAATCGCCACCGCTTTCAGCGACAACCCGGCGGTTACCGAGATTATTCGCGACTATCTGTGGATTGTGCCCCTCACCTATGGCGCCCACGCGGTAGTCATTTTGGTGATGGTCTCGCTGAATGTGCTGCACCGCCCGCAAACCGCCCTGCTCACAACCCTGTTGCGCCTGCTGGTGCTCAATTTGCCCCTGGCCTATATTGGCGGGCAGTGGGGCGGACCACCGGGCCTGTTTGCCGGATTTGCCCTCGGCAACCTGATCTCCGGACTGCTCGCGTGGCGGATCATCACCCGAGTCTGGCGGGAAACCCTGAGCGCGACAGCGCCCGCGCACCCGTAAACCTGTCGCTCAGCACTTTTCGTACGCCGATCTCCCGGTTTACTGCGGTTGCGCTTGGCCTCGCCGGTGCAGTTCGCGATAATGGCCCACCCTGGTTCGCCCGCCAACAGTAGTGAATCGCTAATGACTCGATCCGAACAATTGTTTAACGCCGCGCAGCAACATATTCCCGGCGGTGTTAACTCACCGGTGCGGGCCTTCCGCGCGGTGGGCGGTACGCCGATTTTTTTTGAGCGTGGGCAGGGCGCTTATCTGTTTGATGCCGACGCTAACCGCTATATCGACTACGTGCAGTCGTGGGGACCGATGATTCTCGGGCACGGACATCCGGCCGTGCTCACCGCCATTCGTGTCCAACTGGAAAAAGGTCTCTCCTTTGGGGCACCCACCGAACTGGAAACCCGTCTCGCCGACCGGCTCTGCGAGTTGGTGCCCGGCCTCGATATGGTGCGTATGGTCAACTCCGGCACCGAGGCGACCATGAGCGCCATTCGTCTGGCCCGGGGTTATACCGGCCGGGACCGGATCATCAAGTTTGAAGGGTGTTACCACGGTCACTCCGACTCATTGCTGGTGAAGGCCGGGTCCGGCGCGCTGACCCTTGGCGTTCCCAGCTCGCCCGGGGTGCCCTCGGTTCTGGCCGACCTGACCATCACGCTGACCTACAATGACAGCGCCTCCGTCAAAGAAGCGTTTGCACAGCTCGGTGAGCAGGTGGCCTGTGTCATTGTCGAGCCGGTGGCTGGCAATATGAGCTGTATTCCACCAGAGCCGGGATTTCTGGAGACCCTGCGCGAGGAGTGCTCCCGTTACGGCGCCCTGTTGATCGTTGACGAGGTGATGACTGGCTTTCGGGTTGGCCCTCAGGGGGCGCTTGGGCGTTACGGCATTGAAGCGGATCTGATCGCCCTCGGCAAAGTGATTGGCGGTGGCATGCCGGTGGGAGCATTTGGCGGCAAGCGCACCATCATGGAACAACTCGCCCCGCTGGGTCCGGTGTACCAGGCGGGCACCCTGTCGGGGAATCCAGTGGCCATGACTGCCGGACTGGCCACACTGGAAGAAGTTTCCCGGCCGGGTTTTTACCCTGCTATTTTTAAGCGCACCGAGGTGCTGCTCAACGGTCTGCGCGAGTGCGCCTCCAGTGCAGGCGTGCCCATGGCGACCAACCATGTGGGATCCATGTTTGGGCTATTTTTCACAGCTGAAACAAAAGTGAGTAATTACCAACAAGTGATGGCGTGCGATACGGAACGTTTCAACCGTTTTTTCCACGGCATGTTGCGCGAAGGGGTCTACCTGGCCCCCGCCTGCTACGAAGCGGGGTTTATGTCCGCCGCCCACAGCGACGATGATATCGAACATACTCTGCGCGCAGCGCAGAAAGTCTTTGGCCAGTTATAACTAAACGTCTAAAACGCCCACACCCGTCCGCACACTGCCAAGGATCAGAACAGGCTGGCAGGCCCGGCACACAACGGTATTCAATATGTTTCTTGTCCCCTATACGAACAGTCACGTCGCGGATGGCCATGTCCCCCGCCGAGGATAAGATGGTGTGCGTATGCCGCAACCTGCGGCGGCGGGAGCTGGTGGACACAATCGGTGCCCGGGGTCTACGCACTTTCGATCAGGTTCGCGATAGCACCGGTGCTGCCAACGCCTGTGGTTTATGCTGGCAGCAAGTTGAGCAGCTCTTGCGGGAAATCGCTGCCGATCCAGGTTCTTAACTCGCCACCCAATCTCTACCGAGCGTCGTTAATGCGCTGGGCAGCCCTAAAGCGCCTGTGGCGCGTCACGAACGGGGTATTATTTATGCGTGGTGCGCCGAATTTTCGTATGATGACTCATCGACGGACGGGGCTATCCGACGCCCCCTGAGGAACAAACATGAGCTGGCAATTTACCCGTGGCGCCTATCCGACCACCCGCCTGCGGCGCAACCGCAGCGCGGAGTTTTCCCGTCGTCTGGTGCGCGAACACCGACTGACAACGGACGACCTGATCTATCCGGTGTTTGTCATCGAAGGAATCAAGCAGCGCGAGGCAATTGCGTCCATGCCGGGAATCGACAGAGTGTCCATCGACCTGCTGGTGGAGGACGCCCGCACCTGGGCGGATCTGGGTATTCCCGCAGTGGCGTTGTTCCCAGTAATCGCAGCGGATAAAAAGAGCCTCGAAGCTGAAGAATCCTGGAACCCCGAGGGGCTGGCCCAGCGCGCGGTGCGCGCACTCAAAGCGGCATTGCCGGAGCTGGGGGTCATTACCGATGTAGCCCTCGACCCCTTTACCGTGCACGGGCAGGACGGCATCATCGAAACTACCGGCGATCACAAAGGCTATGTACTGAACGACATCACCATCGCTGCTCTGGTCAAGCAGGCCCTGTCCCACGCCAGAGCCGGTGCGGATATGGTGGCGCCGTCCGACATGATGGACGGCCGTATTGGCGCCATCCGTCGCGCGCTGGAAGACCACGGCCACCCCAACATTAAAATTTTGGCGTATTCCGCCAAGTATGCCTCCAGCTATTACGGCCCGTTTCGCGATGCCGTCGGTTCCGCGAGCAACCTTAAAGGAGGCAACAAATACAGCTATCAGATGGACCCGGCCAACGGCGACGAAGCATTACACGAATGCGCGCTGGATCTGGCGGAAGGCGCGGACATCATTATGGTGAAGCCGGGCATGCCCTATCTGGATGTGGTGCGGCGCGTGAAAGACGAGCTGCGGGCGCCGACCTTCGCGTACCAGGTAAGCGGTGAATACGCCATGCACATGGCTGCCTTCGAGCGCGGCTGGCTGGATAAAGACGCGGTGATACTGGAATCCCTGCTGGCCTTTAAGCGCGCTGGCGCCGATGCCATTCTCACCTACTTTGCGGTGCAGGCGGCACAGCTCTTGCGCGCCACATAAACGCCCGCGCCGGTTTCGATATTGCATCCATGTCCGATCCATTGCGCTTACTCGTGCCACACCTTCAGCCAACCGGGGAGTCTGGTGCGGATGCGTTGTTGGTGGCCGATGAAAATCTAGTGGCCAGTGATTTTGCGGAGGTGCCGACGCAGACGCTGGTAGTCTGCAACCGGGCCGACATTGCCGCTCACGCGGACCGTGCTGGCTTGACGGTCCTGTTCAACGATTTCGATTTCTCGGCACTGCCTGCGGCAAGTTTTGCCTGCGTCGCCTATCGCATTTCCAAAGAAAAAGCGGTTACCCACCACGTTATCAATCAGTCGCGTCGCCTGCTACGCCAGGGCGGCACCCTGTTTCTGAGTGGCGCCAAAGGAGAAGGGTTAAAAACCTATGCCCGCAAGGCCGCCGATTATATGGGGGACGCAATGGGGAACGCGGCGCAGATAGACAAGCAGGGCAAGTGGTATCTGGCACGGGTCAGCAAAACTGGCACCAGTGATCAGCCGCCGTTAGCGGACCAAGATTATCCGCGCCTACGCCCAGCGATAAAAGAAGGCGACACGGTTTTTTTCAGCAAACCCGGCATGTACGGCTGGGACAAAATTGACCGCGGCAGTGCGTTACTCGCCGCTGCTCTGGAAAGCTTCCTCGGAGCGCTGCCGTTGTCTTCACTCACGCTACTCGATCTGGGTTGCGGCTACGGCTACCTGTCTGTGCGGGCTGCGCAACTTGGCGTTGCTCGCCTGGTCGCCACCGACAATTGCGCGGCGGCGGTGGCGGCGTGCCAACGCAATTTCACGGAATTCGGTATCGTCGGCGATGTGGTGATCGCCGATTGCGCCGACGCCATCAGCGAAAAATTTGCTGCCGTGGTTTGCAACCCACCTTTTCACCAGGGCTTTGCGACACATCCCCAGCTACTCGATAAGTTTCTCGCCACCACCAGGCGGCTGTTGCGGCCCTCCGGGCGCGCACTGTTTGTAGTGAACGAGTTTGTGCCGCTGGAAAAACGTGCTGAGGCGCTTTTTAAATCTGTTGCAATCATCTCGCGTGCGCACGGCTTTAAAGTCATTATGCTGACCGGTTAAGTGCGCGCCGGCGCACAGATGCAAATCAGCCGACCCAACAGGTTCCGGAATTGCCACTGCAACGGCTTCAGTTAATGTTCGGATCAACGCGTGCGCGCTTCGATTTGTCCCAGCACCTGCTGTAGCCTGCTGCGCATACCACTGTCCGACCCGCTAAATGCAATACCCTTGCGCACTAATTGTTCGGCAAGATTAAGCTGCGCCTGGGCGAGATAGCTACTGGCGAGCACCAGATAAACCTCCGGATTGCGGGCATCGAGTCGCTGCGCACGCTCCGCGACCGCAATCGCCGCATCGTAATTATCCCTTTGGTAATGGCCCCAGGCATCGTGCAGCAATCCCGCGACTGCCACCTCCGCCGGATCCGCTATTTTTTGCTGCGGAATGATTTGCACCGGGGGCGGCGGGAGAGGGCGCTCGGTGCGCTCCGAGGGCGGCGTATCGATGGGTGGTGGGGGCACCCGAGTGGGTTCGCCATGGGGCGTTGGAAACGGGGCGCAGGCCGCGACCGTCAATGCCATAGCAGCCACCAACACACACTTAAAACAGCTGTTCATCATGCTATTACCAATTCAAAACACCTTTTAGCCAGTCTACAACATCGGGTGTCTGACGACGATAACAGGGGCTGTGTAGTTGCGGTTCACTACCCACCACAAACGGCAGATAATGGGCTCCCGCGCAGCCTTCTTCGGTCAGGCTGCCGCTGCCAGGATCAACCCAGTGATAAACCACTCCTTCCGGCCGCGTAAAGGGAAACGGCTGGTTGTCGAGTCGCGCCATCAATTCCGCCCACACTCTCAGTGCACCCGTACCGCCGGTGACAGGCATTTTTTCGTTGTCGTCCCTGCCCATCCAGACCACGCTGAGGTAGTTACCGCTGTAACCAGAGAACCAGCTGTCCCGTTGTCCATTCGAGGTGCCGGTCTTACCCGCCACCACCATGCTCTGCGGCAACCAGCGATACACCCCTTTTCCAGTGCCTTCGCGCACCACCGACTGGAGCGCGTAGTGCAGCAAATGCATGGCTTGTGGGGAGAAGCGTTGCTCGACGTTGTAGGGATAGCGTTTTAAGGGTTGATTATCGACGGTGTAGACCGAGTTTATCGCTCTCAATTGCGTATAGAAACCATCCGCCGCTATGGTGTGATAGATTCCCGCCACATCGAGGGGCGTCATGGTCACGCCGCCGAGGGTCAGCGCAGGCACTTCGGGCAGTGACTGCTCGTAACCCAGACGCCGAATAACGTCCACCACCGAGGACACGCCCAACTCCATGCCCAACCGCGCCGTAGCCTGGTTATAGGATTGCGCCAGTGCGCGGTATAAGGGCACATCGCCATGGTTGGTGCGATCGTAATTGCGCGGCTCCCAGGGTGCATTACCCGCTATCGGGAACGACACCGGAGCATCGCTGACCAGTGTCGCCAGGGTGTAGCGGCGCGGTTGCTCCAGCGCCGCGAGATAGACCGCCGGCTTTAACGTAGAGCCCACCGAACGCGACGCATCGAGCGCCCGATTAAATCCCGCGAAGCCTGCCTGGCGTCCGCCCGCAAGTGCGAGTACATCGCCGGTACCGACGCGCACCACCACCGCCGCGGTCTCCAGGGTGTTTTTCGCGAGGCGATAATCCCGCTCCACGGCGCCGATCTGTGCAGTGACGCTCTCCTCGAGCTGGCGCTGTACCTGGGGATCAAAATTGGTAAATACCCGCAACCCTTCATTGCGTAAATCCCGGTCCTGATAGTCTTCCCGCAATTGACGCTTAACCAGTTCAAGGTAAGCGGGAAACGGATTGCTGTCGGTCCCCGGGTGGGCGGAAATACCCAACGGTGTCCGCTCGGCGCGGGCAGCCTGTTGCGCGTCGATCAGCTGGCGCTCCGCCATGATATTAATAACCAGATTGCGGCGCTGCAGAGCCCGCTCGCCATTGCGCCACGGATCGTAATAGGACGCGCCCTTTACCATCCCCACCAGCAGGGCCACCTGGTGAATATCCAGCTCCCGCAGCGGCTGACGAAAATAGTGCTGACTGGCAAGTCCAAAACCGTGAATGGCGCGTTTACCGGCCTGACCGAGATACACCTCGTTGATGTAGGTTTCGAGAATCTCAGTTTTGCTGTAATGCCATTCCAGCAAAATTGCCATCACCGCCTCGAGGGCCTTGCGCGACAGGGTACGCTGGTTGTTAAGATAGAAATTTTTGACCAGCTGCTGAGTGATGGTGCTGCCGCCCTGGGCCATTTTCCCACTATGCAGGTTACTCAGCATGGCCCGGCTAATGCCTTTTAGCGAAATCCCGTGGTGGCGGTAGAACTCCCGATCTTCGACGGCGATCAGCGCGTCCGCCAGATGTGGGGGTAGTTGTTCCATACGCACCGGTATGCGGTCTTCGACCTGTTCGGGATAGATACCACCGATCAGTAACGGCTCCAGCCGCACCAGCGGCAGAGGTTGGCCTTGCTGATTGGTTAATCGTGACAAGGTACCACCGCTAAAAGTCGCGGCTACATAGCGCGCCGTTTCATCTCCGTCCCAAAAACGAAACGCGCGCAGATACAGTTGCACCTGATTGCCGCTAATACGGTACTCGCCCGCACTATTTATGGTGCTGGAGGAGCGATATCCGAGCTGTTGCAGCTCCCATACAAAGCGCTCCTGGCGCAGGGATTGTCCGGGATAGAGGTCCAGCGACCGACTGTAAACGTGGGCGGGTAAGGCCCACTTGCTGCCGGTAAATTTGGCGCGGATCAACAGGTCGAGAAGAACCACCCCAACCGACGCGACAATGATTCCCAGTAGCGTGCCGATGACCAACCAGCGCCACCAGCGCCCCGGAGATTTGCGCCCGCTTTTTGTGCGTTTTCTTTTCCTGCCAGCAGCCAAGTTGGTACTCCACCTGTTTTCGCCTGGATTGTCGAAGCAGCGCGATGCGCATTTTACGCGGGCTGCAAAGACGGGGATAATACCCGTCTTTGCAATCCAGAATAACCAATCCTATGCGTAATTATCATGTGTGCGGCGTCGGCGCTGCACTGGTCGATACCGAAATCGCTGTCAGTGACCGGGAACTGGCGTCGTTCGGCATCGATAAGGGGCTGATGACGCTGGTCGATGAAGCTCGCCATCAGCAACTGCTAACACTATTACAAAACCACCTCACAGTGTCGCGCAAGGCCAGCGGTGGCTCCGCAGCCAACACCGTGATCGCAGTCAGCAACTTCGGCGG
>JBFJKD010000034.1:0-13170 GCA_041635095.1 Porticoccaceae bacterium | reverse complement strand
TCGCCTGAATGGTGGGGGGATTGTCCAGACTTAGATAGTTGGCACTGAGGGTTAAATCGGGCAATCTTTTAGCCCTGGTCTCGGCAACCTGATCCAGCGCTGCAAATTGGCGCTGTTCCGAGGACTTGATTAGATGATTTTGCGCGAGCGCGATTTCCCACGCGCTGCCGAGGGATTCCTCGCTAATTGCGAGCCTGTGGTGCGGAGCATCAAACGAATCGAGTAATTCGGCTTTAGCTGAACTGCTCTCTGCTTCAACACCCGCCACGCTTGACGCCGCGCCGACGCAAGACAATATCATCAGCGTGCAACTCAATAGCAGATACGCAGAGCGAGCCATCATTGCGAAAATCACGAATTCTCCCCATCCACGCTTTTAAGGGCAGCTGCCTCCGAACTCTGCTTCTCCAATAATTGATAAAGCAACAAAGGAATAATCACGATAGTGAGAAGCGTCGCGACGGTTGTGCCAAAAATCATTGAAATTGCCAGTCCTCCGAAAATTGGGTCTGTAATCATAATAACGCTACCCAACACCGTGGAGACTGCGGTTAAAACGATGGGACGCAGGCGCAAGATAGATGCTTCCAGAACCGCATCCTTGAGCTGCATTCCATCCTTGAGATGCTCCAGGACAAAATCAATAATCAGCAGAGAATTGCGCACCACAATTCCCGCCAGGGCTACAATGCCAATCATTGAGGTCGACGTAAATGCCTGCCCCATAATCCAGTGCCCTGGGAACACTCCAATCAAACCCAGGGGTATGGCTGCCATCGCTACCGCAGGAATAGCAAAGGATTGATAATAGGCAACCAATAAAATATAAATAAATAGCAGCGCCAAACTCAACGCATTGATCAAATCCCGAAAGGTGTCCAGAGTCAGGCGCATCTCACCGCCCCAAAGCAACTGGTAACCTTTAATGGTATCTGGATCTTCTCGATCCAGACCCAAATTGCCTGTCTTTAGAATTTCTCCGTCGCTGGTTATAAATCCATCCAGCTTCTTGTTGAGATGAAGGACGGAAAATATTGGAGTAGCTTTTTTCAGCTCACCGGTGACGTAAACCACGCGCTCATAATTCTTATGAAAAATAGGTTTTTCTGCGACGACTAATTCCACCGAAGCAATTGATGTTAAAGGAATCTGATCACCATTTTGATTGGTAATTGCAACCATTGATAAAGTTTGTGGGTTAATCTCTAATGCTCTGGGAGCCTTTAACCTTATCGCAACAGGATTTTTTTCGTGCTCAATGTGAACATTTCCGACTACTTCACCGCCTATAAGTGTTCGCAATACGGATGCTACTTCTGCTGTGCTAATGCCCGACAGTGCTGCCTTTTCTTTGTCAATACGAATTTTAGACATTGGCACGTCTGCCGGGATAGAGTCGCTAACCTCCACCATATCGTATGCCTGCTCGAACTCCATTTTTGTATGAGCGGCGATTTCACGCATAACAGTTAAATCTTTACCGTAAATTTCAGCCAGCACGCTGGCGCGCATGGGGGGCCCAGGCGGATCCTCGACTAGCTGAATCATACTGCCAGGGTAGCGCCGCTGAATACTGAGAATATCGTCGCGAAGCTCCCTGACCAGAGTAATCGAACTAATATCACGGTCCGCTTTTGGTCTAAGATTAACCCTTATCTCAGCAATATTAGCGCCGGATTTATCGGCAGCTCCCCGCAACAGTCCGTTAAAATCGATAACTCCAGTTTGACCTACCCAGGTAAGATAGTTGAGCACATCCGCTTGCCCACGCAGCAGCCCACCTACTTCCCGCGCGACCTGATCTGTCTTTTCAACCGGAGTGTTTTCCGGCATGTCAATGCTGACATTAAAGGTGTTTTTGTCGTCTTTTAGTAACATTGCAAGATCGACTCCCAGAAAGGAGGGCGGGCCGTCAATCCCCGAGGGGCGAATGAATTGCCACACTGGCTGTAGGCAGGAGAGCAGTAAAGAACCGATTACGACAACATAGATAACATGCCGATACGACCGACTTTCCAACCCCGAATTCAATACGTTACGGTAAATAGAATTTACATCGAAAAAGCGACTTTGATCTGTCGAACTTATCGACGTATTCATAGGACGCAACCAGCGTTGGGCCGCCCAGGGAGTGATGATATAGGCCACTACAAGGGATGCGAACATGGTAATGGGAACATTAAATGCCACCGGATAAAAATACTGCCCGGTCATGCCACCGAGCGCGAACAGCATCGATGAAAAGCCTAGCATCACCGCGAAGGTAGCCAGGTTAGTGGCATTGCCAATTTCGTTAGTAGCCTGAACGGCCAGTGAGCGCCGATCGACGTGATTCGATAAAGAAAAATGTCGATAGATGTTTTCGACCACCACAATCGGACCGTCTACCAACATTCCCAAAGATAAAATCAGTGCAAAGAGCGTAACCCGATTAATTGTCGGGCCGAATAAATAATCCGCCCCCAGGGTAAGCGAAAGTATCAACGGGACGGAAAACCCTACAATAAGCGCAGATTTCCAACCTAAAAAGAAAATAGTAATGATGAAAACTGAAACTATAGCAATGCCAAGATTGTAAATTAGCACGTTGACTGCTTGATTCGCTTTTTCCCCATCGTTGCGCGTCACAACAACGTCTATGCCCGTCGGCACAAAGGTGCTTTTCATTTCCTCAATACGCGCCAGCACATCCTCGGCCATAAACACAGCGTTGGTTCCAGTTTTCTTGGCAATCGCCAGAGTAACCGAACTCATTTCAGGATTTGGATAGCGGTTAAAATTCGGATCCGCCGGCCCATAAGCAAATCGACTCAAGGTCTCCCGCTCATCATTCGGTCCATCTGTGATACGCGCAACATCCGAAAGATAAATTGGTTTTTGTTCGTAGATGCCAACGACCATATGATCGAGCTCTTCCACCCTAGAAAATTGCCCGTCGAGATAGATTTGAGTGTACTCACTATTTTGAATGGTATTGCCCAGGGGAATCGACAAATTGTGACTTTGGATAACTTGGGCCAACCGACGTACCGGAATGCGGTAAGCTTCCAGTTTCGCCAGATCTAGCTCAACATGCACCTCCCTGTCTCGTCCGCCACGCACATAACTCGCAGAAACCGGACGCAGACTGCGTAATTTATCCAGCATGCGATCAGCGACACGCTTTAACGCGTAGTCATCGTACTGTTCCGAGACCAGAGTAACCGTCACCACTGGCACTGCGTCGACGTCAATACTCTTGACCATCGGCGCGCTAGCACCGGGTGGAAAATTTTCCTGTTGCCCAATAACGTGATCGTACAACTTAACCAGCGATTGCTCTTTGTCCTCGCCAACGTCAAATTGCACGGTGAGCATGCCAAGCGAGTCCGCTGCGACCGCAAAGGTGTGATCAACCCCGGAAATTTGTTTAATAGTATTTTCCAGCGGCCGAATTATTAACTGCTCGATTTCAGCTGGCGAGGCACCTGGAAGACTGACAATAATATTGGCGGCGGGAACAACAATTTGGGGGTTTTCTTCCCTTGGAGTAAGGTTTACCGCTACTACACCCAACAAAAGACACGCCAGGATAAAAACCGGCGTAATTCGCGAAGTTACAAAATAATCGGCA
This sequence comes from Porticoccaceae bacterium, assembly GCA_041635095.1. Lineage (GTDB taxonomy): Bacteria > Pseudomonadota > Gammaproteobacteria > Pseudomonadales > Porticoccaceae > JBFJKD01. The sequence continues at coordinate 9,557 of JBFJKD010000034.1, read as the reverse complement.
AGCCAACCAGCAGGATTTAAACGCATGATACTTTTGGGTTCCAGGAAATTAGTTCTCGACCGTGCCAGCGTCGTGCCGCTCGTCTTTTTTACTCCGCTTCTTATCATTCAAGCTTTTTTCGGCCGAATTTCCCGCAATCAAGCTACCCTCTCGTATCCCCGGTTGAGCGATACTCAGAATTCTTTCACCGTCATCTAAGCCTGCGATCACTTCGACTGTAGAATCAAATTCACGCCCGAGGCGTAACCAGCGAAAACGAGCTCGATTATCATGGCCCAGAACAAATACGCCCGTTAACCCCCCGCGCTCCAGCAGTGCCGCAGCCGGGATTACCGGACGAGTGCTGGCGCCAAGTACAAATTTTGCCCGGCCAAACATTCCCGGAATAAGCGTGTTTTTACCTGTCGATCCTTCAGGGAAGGCGACATCTACCTTAAAACGGCGGGTAACTGGGTCCGCCGAAGGCACGACACGCAGAATTTCGCCTGTAACAACAGCAGGAAAACTATCAAGGTCCAGCACAACCTTGTCTCCCGGATTAACCAGATTCAGATGGCGTTCCGGCAGATAGGTTTGAAACAACAGGCCATCCTGTGATTCTACCGATAATATTGACACACCCGGACTCGCGAGATCACCGTCACGCCGATGGCGGGCGACGACAAGCCCATTGACCGGACTTTTGATTGTCGTGTACTGCCGCTGGGCAAGGGCGCTATCGAGCGCCGCGCCTGCACTATTAACCTGATTTCTAGCGGTATCTCGCAACAGTTGGATTTTTCGAACATCGCTTTCGGGAACGCTGTCCTCCTCCAGCAGACGCTGGTAACGCTGCAAATCAGATTCGGCGTCGGCGAGTTGGGCGGCGGCCGAATTTAGCGCGGCACGAGCCTGAGCAATTGCGGCACTGACGTCGTTTTCATCCAACGTGACAAGCACTTGCCCGCGCTTAATCAACATACCCTCTTCAACCTGAATATCGCGAATATAAGCAACTATTCTAGAGGTGATCGCAACGCGGTGATCGGAGACAATATTACCAATCACCGTATAGTTCAACGGCAGGGTTTCGCGCTTGACTATAGTAGAAGGCAGTTCGAGGGCCTGCTCACTGACGCCGGATTCTTCTTTGAGCGAACAGGCGCTGAAGCTTAAAGAAGACAGCATCAGGACACCAAAAAGGCGATAAATTTTCACCGTTCTTCCTGTTGGTCGGGATGAGGGAGAATAAACGCCCTCATGTGTACTGACAAGCTTTTGATGGGCTGACCCGGCAACCAGAACGAGAGCGCTATGGGTAGCAGTTGATCCAGGCCTGCTGGGGCCGCGTCAACGGAGCTAAAGCTCGCCTTCTGTTCTGGCCTCCCTCATCAACGAGCACATCATTTACGCCTCGTTTGACATTTTGCGAAAATATCGGAGTAATATCGGTCGAGGAACGTTCTAACCACCCAAAACAACCTATACAGGGAACCACGACCATGGCCGACCACAAATACGAAGGTCTTCAGATAAACAACCCACTGGTTATCGACCCAGCGTGGCTCGCGCAAGTCCGGGAAGATATTGTCGATCCTGGGCGCGTCATTATCGATACCCACCACCATCTGTGGTCCCCCGGCGGGCTGATTGAGTACTCGCTGGAGGATCTTTGGGCAGATACTGGCAGCGGCCACAACGTCGTAAAAACCGTGTTTATGGAATGCCATTCCAACTATCACGAAGATGGCCCGGAGCATCTGCGCTCTCTGGGGGAGGTGGATTATGTGACGGAGCTGGCAGAGCGCACCGATCAGGACACCAACGGGCGCGCTAAAATCGCCGCCATGGTGACCAATTTTGACCTGCGCCAGGGCGACGGCGTGGAAGATCTGGTTCACCGCCACCGGGAGGCGAGCAAGGGCCGGTTCCGCGGTATTCGTCAGGCGCTGGCTAACGCGCGTCCGAATGAGGGCATATTACTGGAAGCCGCAGGGCCGCAGGATTTGTATAAGGATCCCGACTTTCTACAAGGTATGCGGGTGCTGGGCAACATGGGGCACACCTATGACTCCTGGCACTATCACTACCAAAACCCGGAATTTGCGGCGCTGGCCCGCGCCGTACCAGGTACCACCATGGTGCTCGACCATTTTGGTACCCCCCTTGGCAGTGGCGTCTACGTCAACCGACGCAAAGAAGTTTTCGAACAATGGAAAAAGGATATCGCAGCAATTGCCCAGTGCGACAACACCGTTGCGAAACTGGGGGGGTTTGCCATGCCCGATAACGGCTGGGGCTGGAACGGCCGCGCTCTGCCGCCCAGCTCTGATGAATTTGTGGCCGCGCAAGCTCCCTATTACCTGCATGTGATTGACTGCTTCACGCCCAACCGCTGCATGTTTGAAAGTAATTTCCCGGTGGACAAGTTATCGCTGTCGTACCAGGTGTTCTGGAATGGTGTGAAAAAAATCGTTAAAGATTTTTCTGAAGACGAAAAAAACGCCATGTTCTCCGGCACGGCTAACCGCGTGTATCGTCTATAAGACTGGCGAGTTAACCGTGCTAATTCAACCCACTGGTCAGCCGGTGGGTTGAAGCCGTAATGCTCACTCATGTTGTTGGCCAGACATCTGACACCTTATAGCCGCCTGTTTGCAAGACCGATAATAAGGCGCCCAATCAGGAGGGTATCACGGTATTTCTGGTGCCGAATAACGCTCCGGAGCAGCAGTTAGAGGACTGGAAACATTTAGTTGCGACATGCTGGGCCTCAACGAAGTGTTTTTAGACAACGTGCAGGTTAGCGACAATCAACGACTCGGCAAAGTACATGGCGGCTGGCAGTGCATGCTGTCGGGCCTGATATTTGAACGCATCGTTACGTTGGCCGGTTATGTGGGAAAGGCATAGACCGTGGTCGACCAGGCCAAGCTGTTTGGATCGGAAACATTTGCCGAGGTGGCCAACCAGGGCATGCAGATAATGGGTGGCTATTCCTAGATGATGGAATATGACATGCAGCGCCACTATCGCGACGCCCGTAGTACCACAATCGCCGCGGGTACTTCTCAGATGCAACGAAATCTTATTGCTAATACCATGGGGCTAAAAATTAAATAGGGGCTGCCATTGCTCTGCTCTTTATTTGACCACCCATCAAATTAAGCCCATCCCTTGCCATTCGACCGACGACAAATATATTCAGAAAAAATCCCGTGACTTCGTCAATTAAAAACCCCCTGAGTTGAGTCGCCATCCACAGTGACCACTGAGCCAGAGATATAGGAGGCGCGATCCGAAGCGACAAAACAGATCACGTCGCCCAGCTCCTCCGGTTCCGCGAGGCGACCCATGGGAAAGCCCTTCATCATTTCTGCTTCGAGGGCTTCAGGGGTTATACCTTCGGCTTCAGAACGGCCTTTGATCAAGCGCAGATAGCGTTCGGTCATCACCCCGGAGGGGGCCACTCCGACCACCCGTATATTGTCCCCGGCACCCATATCGGCCAGGCTTTTGGTGAAATTTACCAGCGCGGCATTGGACATACCCACAGCCATGTAGGAGTATTTGGGATTGCGCGCTGCCGTTCCCAGCACATTGATAATACGTCCGCCCCCCTGCCTGCGCATGATTGGGTAGACCGCCTGACAGGTGCGCACATAAGCCTGAACTTTCTGGTTCCAGCCTTCGAGCCAGTCGCTGCTGGAAATTTTCAGAAAATCACCGGCGGGAATTTTACCCGCACCATTGTTAACCAGCACATCAATGCGACCGTATCTCTCCATCGCGACTTCCATTAAACGCTGCACATCCGCGTCGCGAGTGACATCGCAGCTGTGGGTGACGATCTGCGCATCGGTTACGGCGCGAACGTCGCCGGCAACCTGATGCAGGGTCTCGAGATCGCGTGCCGCAAGTACCAGACGCGCGCCCTCTTTGGCAAAGGCCGTGGTCACAGCCACGCCGATGCCCTTGCTGGCCCCGGTCACAACAACAACTTTATCCTTTAAGCCCAGATCCATTATGTTTTTCCTGCAAACAAAGTTTTCTACTAAACCGGGGCACTGGTCAGGAGCGCCGCAGATGGTTTACTCTAATGATCCCACGGAGCTTTCGCATCTTTTGGAATAAAATTCAGCGCCTTGAGGAACGGCACGAAATCTACGGCGTCCCACTCCTCGATATTCAAACCATCTTTGATACGCATAATGTGAATGGCCTCGAGGGGAATATACTCGTTCGTCGGCGCCACTCCATTAAACTCGCCGACATGTTTCATGCGCAACAGCATGCGGCTAACTACCTTGTCGCCCTCGGCAATCTGTTCGTGAAAGTGTCGGTCAAACTCGGTCAGGGACTTTTGCAAATTCATATTCATCGCCATATGGGTATCCTTGTTCAGCGGCTCTTTGGCCATGGGCAAATGAAATTTATGTTCGGGGTGTAGCATGGCGCGCATATCCTCAAACCGCCGACCATCCATTGCGGCAAAGAAATCACGCACGAATTGCTTGTTGGCTTCGAGCTCGTTCGGCATTTGCGCTCTCCTTGGATGAGGTTTCTTGCCTGTTCAAGCGAACCAACTTGCCCTGCCCTGACAGGATCGAGTTATACAGGCACCTGGGAAGACTAGACTGATTTTATGGCGTACGCAAACGGCGCCACACGGTACCGCTGGACAACCTGCAGAACATGCTTTACGACGACAAAACTAAAGCTTGACCGCAAATCATAGTCCGGTAGAGTCACAGACCCTGCCGCCCGTATGGAGTTTGCTGAGCCCGCATGCCTCAAACCGTCATTCCATCGGCCGCCGGTGACTTGGTCAACCCGGAGCTTCACGTTTGAAAACATTTAGTTGCTATTGTGGTAACAGCTTACATTTTGAAAACAGCCAGTGTCTGGCCTGTGAGCGTGCCGTCGGTTATTTGCCCGATGAACAACAACTTAGTGCGCTAGAACCCACAGACAACGGACAGTGGCGCGCCCTGCATAACAACCGCATATACCGCCAGTGCAAAAATTATTCAGAATACGCCGTATGTAACTGGATGGTGCCCATCGATCAGCAACAAACTTATTGTGCCTCCTGCCAGCTTAGCCACGTCATTCCAAACTTGACCAATCCACAGAATATTACGCTGTGGTATCGCCTCGAACTGGCCAAACGCCGGCTGCTTTACACGTTATACAACCTGCGACTACCAGTGGTCGGCCGCACGCAGGATCCCCACAAAGGTCTTGGGTTTGAGTTTCTCGAAGATCAACCGGTAACCGGCGAGTTTGGCAACGAACTAAGCGTTAAAAATTGGGTAATGTCGGGACATAACGCGGGTATTATCACCATCAATGTGCTGGAAGCCGACCACGGACCCCGGGAAGAAATGCGGGAAAAAATGAAAGAGCGCTATCGCACTCTACTGGGTCATTTTCGCCACGAATCGGGGCATTACTATTGGGAACGACTAATCAACGGCACGTCTCATATCGACAGTTTCCGAGAGATTTTCGGTGACGAAAGACGCGACTACCAACACGCCCTGCAGGTTTATTACGACCAGGGGCCCCCGTCGTTCTGGCAGGATATCTGCATCAGCGCCTATGGCACCTCCCACCCCTGGGAGGACTGGGCCGAGACCTGGACACATTACCTGCACATGGTTGACACCCTTGAAACAGCCCACGACTTTGGCTTTAGCATTGCCGGGCATTATGTCTCGCCCCCGCAGCCCGACATGCAAATGGCCCACGGTTATATTCGCCCAACCACTTTCGACGAACTATTTGACGATTGGGGCCGACTGACCGTGGCGCTCAATGCCCTGAACCGCAGCATGGGGATGGAGGATGCGTACCCGTTTGTGGTTTCGGGTTTGTTGACGTTGCAAAAGTTGCAGTACGTGCATGACATTATTAGCGAAGCTGGCAGCCCTGCGGCGACGCCACACTAAACCGAATCGATCTGTCAGGCAGCAGTTATTGTTCCCAGTCAAAACGGGGCAGACTGGCAAACGCCTGACGCAGCCCCTCGTTCCAGCTTTTGTACAGGGTTTTATACATGGGCGAGCTCAGAGTCAGTCGGGTATGGTACGGCGCAACTATTGACCCAGCGGTGTGAAGACACAGCTCCACCGGCGGGCCCACTGATATATTGCTGCGAATCGTTGAGTCGAGGGAAACTAATGCGCAACGCGCTGCGTCCTCGAGGGACGTTTCCGGCGTTATAATACGGTCCAAAATGGGTTTGCCGTACTTGTTTTCACCAATCTGCAAATACGGCGTCTCCGGCGAGGCGCTGATGTGATTGCCCTGGGGGTAAATCAGGAATATTTCCGGCGGCTGGCCGGCAATCTGCCCCCCCAGAATAAAACTGGCTTCCACACTGGTCCCGGATTGCTTCATGGCGCTGGCATGCTGCGCTTGTTCCCGCTGGCTGATCCGGCCCACGTAGTGCGCCACCTCGTGTAGATGTTTGCCCTTGCGCAGACTAAAGTGGCCGCCGGGTTCTTCCAGATCTGTATTGAGAGCATTCACTACCGCTTGCGATGTCGCCAGATTACCCGCAGTCAGCAGTACGCACAATCGTTCAGCAGGCCACACGAAGGAATGCATTTTACTGTAGGTCGTCACGTAATCGACGCCCGCATTGGTGCGCGAGTCAGAAGCGAACACCAGTCCTTTGTTCACACTAATTGCGAGACAATAGGTCATACATTTTTCCGATATGTGCTTTTCGTTTTAAAATTATTTTTCAATCAGACCTTCTTGTTCTTTTTAGATGCGAATTAGATGGGAATATGGCTCCACATTTCGGTCCATTATATAGCGGGTTTTGTACAAAAAATAGCAGCGCGATATCTCGCATATAACACAGCTTTAAACGATCACAGGGATTCTTTAATTTGCTTTTTTCGACAAAAACGGGGTATAACATACTCTCTTTCACTTTAATCCAGACGTCACTATATGGCAATCCGCTGGGGCAGCTACAAGGTAAAAGGTCTTTACGACGAACTTTTGCGTGGCAGTGGACGCCCACGCCCAGCGGCGCAGGTACTGTGCGATTACTTGCGCTCCCTTTCGGACAAAGACATCGAAGAATACAAGGCAGCTGCGGAATCTGCTATTCACGTCATGGGCATAACTTTTACTGTCTATAGCGAGGAAGAAGGCTCTATTGATCGGGCTTGGCCGTTCGATATCATTCCTCGCATTATTGAGAAACAGGAATGGCTCAATATTGAAGCGGGGCTTAAGCAACGGGTAAATGCACTAAACCTTTTTATCGACGATCTGTATCACGACCAACGTATCGTCAAGGACAATGTGTTTCCTGCCAAACTACTAAAAAATTCGAAAAATTTTCGCCCGCAATGCGTTGGCGTTAATCCGCCACTAGGGATATGGGCACATATCTGTGGTTCCGATCTGGTGCGCGACCGGGACGGTACCGTCTACGTACTCGAGGACAATTTACGCGTGCCGTCCGGGGTTTCCTACATGCTGGAAAACCGGCAAGTTATGAAGCGTGTATTCCCCGAAATGTTTGATCGCTACAACATTTTGCCCGTCGATGATTATCCTTCGCAACTCTACGACACACTCGCAGCCCTGTCGCCGCGCCCAGGCGATCAACCGGAAATCGTGGTACTCACGCCCGGCATCTACAACTCGGCGTATTTTGAACACGCCTATCTGGCCCAACAAATGGGGGCCGAATTGGTGGAAGGCAGCGACCTGGTGGTTAACAAGAATGACGAAGTGTTTATGCGCACTATCGAAGGGCTGAGCCGGGTGGATGTGATCTACCGCCGCATCGACGATCTGTTTCTCGACCCGGAAGCGTTTAACCCCGATTCCGCACTGGGCGTCCCGGGTCTGATGCGGGCGTGGAAAGCGGGCAAGGTGGCGCTGGCCAATGCACCGGGTGCCGGAGTCGCGGACGACAAGGTGGTATACGCGTATGTGCCAAAAATTATTGAATATTATCTTGGCGAAGAACCACTGTTACCGAATGTGCCAACGTACAAATGTATCGACAAGGACGATCGCGAGTACGTGATACAGAATATACACAACATGGTGGTCAAGCCCGCCAACGAATCCGGCGGGTACGGCATGTTGATCGGACCGCATTCCAGCAAAGCGGAACAGAATAAATTTGTACGCCTCATTCGGCGCGACCCGCGCAATTACGTGGCGCAGCCCATGTTGATGCTGTCCACCGCCCCGACCATAGTCGGCAATCGGGCAGAACCGCGGCATCTGGATTTGCGCCCGTTTATCCTCAGTGGGCAGCAGACATTCGTGACCACCGGAGGCCTAACCCGCGTCGCGTTGCGAGAGGGATCCATCGTGGTTAATTCTTCCCAGGGGGGCGGCAGCAAGGATACCTGGATCGTAGACATGGAGAGCCCGTCATGAGCATGCTCTCACGGGTTGCCAATAATATTTACTGGATGGCGCGCTATCTGGAGCGAGCCGAAAACACTGCGCGCCTGATTAATGTGAATACCCATCTACTACTCGATCTGCCGAAACGGGTAGTCCTCGGCTGGGAACCGATTATTGACATCACCGACGGCCATACACTTTTTTACACCCTGCATGAACAAGCAGACGAACGCAGCGTGGTCAAATTTATGGCTTCGGACACAAAGAATCCTGACTCGATTCTCAGTTCACTTGCCGCCGCTCGAGAAAATGCGCGCACAGTACGGGACATTATTCCCCGCGAAGCCTGGGAACAAGTTAACCAATTGTACTTGACGGCTAAAAATAATTCGGCGAGCGTGATAACCCATCGCCACCGTTTCGATAATTTGCGCACGATAATGCTGGGGTCGCAAACCATTAACGGGTTACTGGCTGGCGCCATGACCCACGACGAAGGCTATAGTTTCCTGCGCATGGGACGCAATCTGGAACGCGCCGATATGACTACCCGAATCATCGATGTGCGTTCGGCCACATTGTTACCGGAAATCGCGGGTGATCGAAAACCGTTTGATAACTTACAGTGGATGAGTGTTCTCAAATCACTGACTGCTTACCAGATGTACCGTCGCGAGACACGCCTGCGCATTCGTCGCAGAGACGTCCTCAAATTTCTACTGCAGGAAGATCGCTTTCCGCGCGCGTTCCACCACACGTTACGGGAAGTAAAAAACTGTCTCGACGATTTACCGCACAACGAGCAACCACTAAAAACGTTGGCCAAACTCCGGCGCAAACTTATGCGCGCCAAGCCGGAAGAATTGAAACAGGAAAAGTTACATGATTTTATAGACGAACTACAATTAGGTCTGACCAAAATAAACGAAAGTATTGCCAAAGCTTATTTTTGATAGCGCTAAAAAAGATCTCAGCGCAAACTACTGTCGATTTCCGCACCCGCCATTGGAGTGCGGAAATCGGCCAGACTATAGCTGTAGAGCTAAAACATATTATTTCCGCAACTCGAATCCTGCATAACCCTGTACCGCCACCTCGTCGCATTTAGCTTTGTAGTTGGGCGCACCACCGGCGTAAAGCATAAAGGTCCGCTTCTTTTTTGGATCGTTGACGTTGACACC
>JBFJKD010000033.1:0-13381 GCA_041635095.1 Porticoccaceae bacterium | reverse complement strand
GGATTGCCAGGCTTGAGTGTTTATTAAAAGAATTAGACCCCGAGGCAGAGATAACCCCGCTGATAAATCCTCCAGTGCAAAGTCATCAGCGCGAAGCAAGCGAGTAAAAATACAACCTGTTAAGGAAGGAAGTAAGCACGATGGATAATGTTTCTGCGATAGCAAAGTTTGTGTTGCTGTTTGCGGCTTTTGTGGTGGTGATTGCCGGAATGAAAATGGCGGAGCCATTGTTGGTACCCTTTTTGTTGTCAGTGTTTATTGCGCTGATCTGTTTTCCGATTCTGACGTGGCTTAAATCGAAACGGGTACCCAATAGCGTGGCGATCCTGCTGATTGTGCTGGCGGTGGTGCTGGTGGGAATGTTGATTGGCGCCGTGGTGGGTGCGTCCATTCGCGATTTTCGCGAAGAGCTGCCGGCCTATCAGACCCGTTTGCAAGGCATGAGCGTAGTGATGCAGCAATGGCTCTCGGAGCGGGGTCTGGTATTCGATGGCAACCAGTGGCGGGAAAGTTTTAATCCCAGCGCAGTGATGCAACTGGCGGGCAATACGCTCGCATCGTTTGGCAATGTGATGACCAATGCCTTTCTGATTTTACTGACGGTTATTTTTATTCTGACGGAGGAAACTGGATTCCGCGATAAACTGCGATCCGCGCGCGGTTCGTCCGCATCACTGGCGGGACTGGAAACGTTTATTCAAAGTGTTAATCGCTATCTATCGATCAAAACATTATTGAGTCTGGCCACCGGCGCACTGGTGGTGGTATGGCTGTGGTTGCTTGGCGTTGACTATGCCGTGATGTGGGGGTTGCTGGCTTTTTTGCTGAATTTTGTACCCACCATCGGGTCGATTCTCGCGGCGGTGCCCGCAGTGCTGTTGGCGTTGATTCAACTCAATCCCTGGTCGGCCGGGTTGGTCGCGATCGGCTATGTGGTCATCAATGTCGTGTTCGGTAATATTCTCGAACCGCGTCTGATGGGACGCGGGTTGAACCTGTCGCCGCTGGTGGTATTTTTATCGTTGGTATTTTGGGGTTGGGTACTGGGTCCGGTGGGCATGCTGTTATCTATTCCGCTGACGATACTGGTCAAGATCGCCCTGGAAAATGACCCGCAAACGCGCTGGCTGGGCATTATGCTGGGTGCGGGCAGGATGGCGCCCACGGTCGCCAGCGAAGGTGAAGAACCCGCGTCCGTTCACGCTAAAACGCATGCTGAAGAAGATGATTAGCGTGGCGCCTGGCAACCTGTTTTACAGACGGTGTCTGCGACTAACGCTGGTGTTGTTGCTCACGGGTTGTGGGGAGTCGGGCCAGCACGAACCAACAGTGGCGGAAAAAAATGCGTCGTCAACCGGTATTCAGTGGTTTGCCGGCACGGTCGAAGAAGCGTTTGCTCAAGCCAAGACGGTGAACAAGCCGGTGTTTCTGTATTGGGGCGCCGACTGGTGCCCGCCCTGTAATCAGCTCAAGGCCACGGTGTTCGAACAGCGAGAATTTATCGAGCAAAGTCGCCTGTTTATCCCGGTTTATCTCGATGGCGACACGCCCCGCGCGCAACAAGTTGGTGAGCACCTTGGCGTGATGGGTTATCCGACAGTGATCGTATTTAGCCCGTCCGGTGAGGAGTTAACCCGTATACCCGGCGGCATTAATCTGGATCATTATCTGCGGGTGCTGGCACTATCCCTTGAGCAGTTGCGTCCAGCCACTGCATTGGTTGCGGCGGCGGTAAACGGCGCAAGCCTTACGCAAGACGATTGTCAGTTGTTGGCCTGGTATAGCTGGGCGCAGGATAATGGGCGCACGTTGGCGGGCAGGGATCCGCTAGCGGTGTTTACCCGATTGCTGGAAATCTGTGGCGACACCAGCGCAGCGGTGAACAGTCGCTTGGGTATGGCGGCGCTGAACGCGTGGTTAATGGCGGATCATAGTGAAGAAGCTTTACCCACCAAAACCGGCGAGTACAAAGAGCTAATCGAAACTGTACTCGACGATCCAGAACTGTCGGCCGCAAATACCGAAATGCTGATTTATCAGGCCGGAGATATCGTTGCCGCTCTGACCAGTCCGGGTGCGGAGCGGGAGGTATTGCGGCAGCGCTGGCTCAGCCGACTACTGCGCCTGAGTGCAGATCCAGAGGTTGCACTGGCGGATCGTCTGGCGACGCTCTACGGCGAGCTGCAACTGGCGCGGTTGGCGAGCCCTTTTGATGGGTATGGCCCGGAGTTAATTACCCGAGTGCAACAGCAAGTTGACTGGGCGGACAAACATGCGACGACTCCTTTTGAACGCCATGTGGTGATCAGTGTGGCGTGGGATGTGCTTTACGAAGCAGGCCTGGAGCGCCAGGCGGGAGACTTGCTGTTGGCGGAAATGGAGAAGTCCCAGTCGCCCTATTATTTTATGCTGGAGCTGGCCAATATCGCGGAAAAAGCAGGCCGAGAAGACGAGGCGCTGGCGTGGCTGGAGCGCGCCTGGCACGCAGCAACCGGTTCCGCAACACGCTTTCAGTGGGGCGTGAACTACCTGCAGGGGCAGTTAAAAATGTCACCTGAAGATACGGCGCGGATCGAAGCGACCGGTGTTGCCGTGTTGTCGGAGCTGGCACAACAGGACGCGCCGCTGTTCCAGCGCAATCGCCAGCGACTGGAAAAACTCGGTACAGCGCTGGTGGAGTGGAACGAATTTTTTGAACAACCCGCGGTGCTTGCGGCGTTTAGGGCGCAACTGGCGCCATTATGTGCAGCTGAGTCGTCAGCGTTCCCGGCAACCACTTTTTGCCGGGAGTTTCTGATAACGGAGTAACAGGGTGCCGCGATGAAAAAAATTACCGGTGTCCAGGAAAATAGCTCGACGCATGCAGCGCACAAAGCCGCGCAAGAAGTCGATCCGCAAACGACGCTGTGTGCGTTACTGCCGGGGGCAAAATTAACCATCACCGCGCTGCACAACGTGCCGGAACTGCGTCTGTGGTTAATTGATCCAGTGGGTATGCACGCGCCGCTGTCGGAGCAGGAAGTCACTGCGGTGTTTACCACGCCACCCTACTGGTGTTTTTGTTGGGGGAGTGGCAAGGCGTTGGCCGAATATATCTTGCGGGAAATCCCGAAAAAAATTGCCGGTGCCGTGGTGCTCGATTTCGGGTGTGGCAGCGGCGTGGCGGCGATTGCTGCCGCGCTGGCCGGCGCACGACGGGTTATTGCCTGTGACAGTGATCCGGCGGCGCTCGCCGTCGCGGTACGCAATGCTGATCTGAATGGAGTTGAACTTAGTTATTCATCTGATATTTTTGAGGTGGATGAACGGGTCGATTATTTATTTGCGGCAGACGTTCTCTACGATCGGGACAATTTTTCGCTTTTGCAACGGTTCCGGCGACTTGCCGGGCAGGTGATTCTCGCAGACTCGCGGGTGGGGGGCTTCGCTGCCGATGGTTATACGCAGATACAGCGCCAATGGTCGGTAACCCAACCGGACCTGGGGGAACCCCCACAAGTGGCGCAAGTTACATTTTATGGCGCGTCCGGCAGGCATTGAAGATACGTGCGTTGCGGTGTTTGATGCCTGGGTACCCGCAGTTGCTGTTGGTCCGTCGAAACAGGCCTCTCGCGATGTTGTTCTTCATAACGACGGAGTTTGTCGGTAAGATCGGCCCATATTAGAAATAACAAGGGTGGCTGGTACCGAAAATGGGTGGTGAACGTGACGCGATCAAAGCCGATTAACACCGCGTGGCTGGCGCGAGTCGTTAGCGCACAGCAAGCGGAACAAAAAGCGATATCGCGGCTGTTACACGATGAATTTGGCCAGTCGCTGGTGGCGGCAAAAAGCTTTGCCGTTGCGGTTGCGCAACTGCGTGATGGAGAGTCTCTCGACGATATTCGCGACATGGCGGATGCTGTCAAGGAGATGATAGAAGGCACCTATATCGCGGCTTACGATTTGATGCGGGAGCTCGATACGGGAATCGCGTCAGAGGCACCGTTCGCAGAACATATTCAGGGTTTATTGCAATACCTGCGCTTTGAGCAAAAACGCATCGCATTGTCATTCACCGGTGGAACCCAAATCGATCTCTTGCCGAGCTGGGTGAGGGCTTTGCTCTTGCGTTTTACGCGCACGCTGCTAACTTGCGTTAATCGCCATGCCAGCGGCGTCAGTAAAATTACATTGACTGTTGCTGCGGACGCCATCGGCCACACGACGCTGGCAGTAGAGCACAATGGTGTAGCTACAGCGCTGCAATTTGAGCGGCATCCGTTATTGCTCGGATTAGTGCGCGGCGTGCACGAGTTAGGTGGAGAGTGCGTGTTGAGTGAAGTTGCGTCGCAACAAGAACGTATAACATTGACCTTCGATTTCCCCGTGGAGTAGCTGGACGCGATATGGGCGACGCAACGGTCTCGGTATTACTGGTCGACGATCACGCTGTGGTGCGTGCCGGGTTTCGCTATTTGCTGGAACGTGTGGACGGTTTCGTAGTGATCGAATCCGATTCCGCAGAGGCGGCCTATCGAATTTATCGGGAAAAAAAGCCTGATGTGGTGGTGATCGATATGTCCATGCCCGGTATTGGTGGGCTGGAAGGGATTCGCAGATTGCGGGCCAGCGACGAAACATCGCGCATTATTGTCCTGAGCATGTACAACGACCCATCCTTCGTGACGCGAGCCGTGGAAATGGGCGCGCTTGGCTATCTGAGTAAGAATTGTGGGCCGGAAGAGCTGGCCAAAGCGATTGCCGCAGTGATGCAGGGGGAGCGTTATTTTAGTTCCGATATTGCGCTTGAAGCGGCCGGTGATGCTGGCGGCACTGAGATCAGCAGTTTGTCGACCCGCGAATTTCAGGTGTTTCGCATGTTGGCGGAGGGCGCTTCGGTCAAGGATATTGCAGACACCCTCAGTCTGAGCCCCAAGACCGTAAATAATCACCGCAGCAACATTATGGAAAAGCTGCAGATACATAGTGCGGTAGAGATGACGCGATTAGCGGTGCGGGAAGGTATTATCGACGCCTGACGTGCGGATCGTCGGTAATCTGTGCGTTATTGTGTTCCGATCATTGCCCAGTGTGCACATTGCGACGTTGACGGCAAAGGTTGAAAAGAGTATAAGTTTCCTTCATAACTAATTGATTAAAAAGATTTAATAAGCAAAATCAGGGCGTTAGATCAGATGTGTTTTCCGCTTGGGGCAATGAGTTGATTGATTGTGGAAAACCGGCTGGAATTAAAATTTTCAGTATGACTGACGCTCTCTCGTGAACATAACGGAGGTGGTCGCTTGAACGACATAATCAAAATATCCTGCATCGGTGTCGATGACAAGGATGTGGCGGTGATCAGCAGTATTCTCAAACTGGCCCCGGAGCTGAAGGGTAAGTTTGAATTGATTGATGCCGAGCAAAAAAATGAGGCCAATCTGCTGTTTGTAAATGCCGATGATGCAGAGGCTCTTGGCGCATGGCAGGTTTTCAGCGCCGCACACAGCGATGTGGTGCCCATTGTGATCTACAGCGGCGAAGCGCCAGATATCGACGCCATCACTATGAAACGGCCGCTGGCCATGCGGCGCCTTATCGACAGCCTGAAAACCACCATATCCACCGAGCGCGAGGTGGTGGTGGCAACCACTAGCGGGATTAAAAAAATTCTGGTGGTGGACGATAGTTTCCCTGTGCGCAAATACATGGAGCAAAAACTGCCCCTGCTGGCCGATGGTACACTCAGTTTGAATTTCGCGGAATCCGGTGCCGAGGCAGTCGATCGGGTCAAGGAAACCGCTTACGATCTGATTTTCCTCGACGTCATGATGGACGATATGAATGGGTACAAAGTCTGCAAGTGGGTGAAAACGGTGCGGCCCGAGACCGCGGTGGTGATGTTGACCAGTAAAAATTCGCCGTTTGACAAGGTGCGCGGCACCATGTCGGGGTGTGATGATTATGTGGTAAAGCCGCCCAAAGACGAGACTCTTAAGGATATATTGCAGCGCTTTTAATGCGTGCTGGACCGTGTAGCTAACTGTGCATGGGTGTGTGCGGAAAAGAATTATGAGGATGAAATCACAATGGCAGTTGCGAAAGTCCTGGTGGTGGATGATTCGCCGGCGGAATTGGAAAATATTCGGTTAATGGTGGCAGCGACAGGTCGCACCGTGTTGGTGGCTACTTCGGGGCATGAAGCCGTGGTTCTCGCCACTAGCGAGCAGCCCGACCTGATTTTTTTGGACATAGTCATGGATGATATGGATGGCTATGGCGCCTGCCAGGCGATTCGCGAAAACCCGGACACCAGCCACATCCCGGTGGTGATGGTGAGTTCAAAAAATCAGCGGTTTGATCGTATATGGGCGGATCGTCACGGCGCCCATGGCGTCATTTCAAAACCCTATACCGCGCAGGAAATTGCTGCGGAACTGGAAAGGTACTGACTGGGCACCCTGTGGAAAATCAAGAATCGCGATTGGTGGCACCCAGCGAAGCTCTGCAAAAAGAGTTTGTGCTGGCGAGTGCAGCAACTGTTACGCCGGATGTCAGCGTATTGCGCGGCACATTTCATGGCTTTTTTATCGGCGAAATAGGTTTACTGTTGCCCAAAGAAGAAATTTCCGAAGTGCTAGAAAATATTAACAGTTGTCGTGTGCCGAACACCTCCGCAGTGCTGTACGGCATGGCCAATCTACGCGGGAAAATAGTTCCGCTCTTCGATTTACATCGACTGCTGGGTATCGAGCCTGCGCCGCAACGTATGTTTTTGGTGATTGGCGATGGTGGTGACGCAGCCGGCGTGTTACTGGATCGTTTGCCCCGCCGGGTGGTCATTGCAGCGAGCGATAAACTGCCGATGATTCCGCCATTGCCAGCCGCGCTACGACCATTTGCGCGCGGGGCCTACGATGTACAAGGGGTATGGCTAGACTGGGATATAGCGGGATTCTTTGACTCACTACAGGTACAGATCGGTTAATCACTGGTGCGATACAGGTGTTGAGCGAATCCTGGGTTTATTAATGCGAGACTGAGTAAGGCGTATCTTTATGAAACTGAAAATCGCGACCAAGCTGGTGGGCGGTTATCTGTTGTTGACAGTATTTGTAATCATCGCCGGTGGCGCAGGGGTGTACAGTGTGAATCGCCTCGCCGATACCTTGAAGTTTGTTACGACAGATGCCTGGAATGCCGCTGACGGTGCCATGGAGCAGTCGATAGCGGTGCGCGAGCAAATGCTGGCGGTGCAGGATATTGTTCGCTGGACGCAAAGTGGGGATCGCCTGGGCGGTCAACAGTATGGCGAAAAAAGTAACGCCGAATATTTGCTTGAGGCGCGGGCGCGACTACAAACAGCGGTCAGCTTAGGCTCGGCGGCGGGTGACAGTATGCTGAAGTCTACGTTGATGGACGAACAGGTAGCGGGATCACTGGCCGGCGCGGTCAGTCAATATCAGGAAACACGAGATCTAATGCTGGATGCGCATGCCCGTTTCGTGAAATTCGATACGGACTTGCAGGCAGGCATTAGCAGTTTCGGGGATATGTTGGGGACTCTTAAGAGTGTGGCCGAGCAGGCAGCTGGGGAGTTCGTCAAAAACGCGAATCGTCAGTTTTCATGGAATAGTGGGCTACGGGAAAAATGGCAAGCGGCACAAGGGGTCGCCGGTATCGAGAGCGCGTTTTTGCAGCGCATCGATGCCTATAAAATTTTCGTGACCGGCGGGAGCAGCAAAACGCGAGCGGATGAGGCGCTGGCGTCGAATCTGACAAAAATGCGAGACCATATTTCCACCATCGGAAACATGGCGTTGTTCAGGGATTTTCGTTCCGACAAAGAAGGCGCGTCGATAAATCCGCAACTGATGGAACAGCTCGGCGTCACCTTGCAGGAGGCCAGCGTCAGTGAGATGTTGACCGATGAGATGGATATCCATGAGATGGAGTTTAAAACGGCCGTCGAAGCCTACAACGCGTATCGTATAACCCTGCAGGATTACGAGCGTGTGGCTGCGGAATTGATGACACTGCTGGATGAGGTGGAACGCATCGGCGACGCGGCCGTTGAACAACAGGCGGGACCCATTCAGGCCACCATTACCAGTGCGTACGGCGTGATTGCCGTGGTGGTATTGCTTGCGGTTAGCTTCGCGCTCGCTGTAGCGGTCGTTACGACGCGTATCATGCAGGCAACATTTCAGCGGTTCATCGGTGTTGCTGAGGGCGTTGCCAAAGGTGATCTCGAGACGGTCGAGATCGCTGATGCAGAACTGGGAGACGAAATCGGCGACACGTTAGTCGCAGTTAAAGCTATGGTGGAAAAGCTTAGTGATGAAAACCGGCAACTGAATGATTCGGTCATTGATCTATTAGAGGCAACCGCGCAACTTAGTGAGCGGGATCTCACCGTTCAGGTTCCTGTAGCTAACGACATCACCGGGCCGGTATCGGACGCGGTAAAGGTGCTGGTCTATGAAACAGCCAAAGTGTTGAAAGAGATTCGCGATGTGGCAGAGCTGGTCGAGGGCGCGTCCAACACGGTTCGAGACCAGGGCGTCAAGGTGTCCGAAGCGTCTGCGGTGGATCGTGAAATGACTTTCGGGGCTATTTCGGTGCTGACCGGGCTTGCGGAGGGTGTTGGCAAACTTGCTGACCTCGCGGAAACTTGTGATGAAATGGCGCGGCGTACTACCAGCTCAATTAGCGATGCTATGCAGGAAGTATTGAATACCGGTAGGGGTATGAACGATCTTCGCGAAACGATTTCCGAAACGGAAAAGCGTATTAAGCGACTCGGCGAGCGTTCCCAGGAAATTAGTTCGGTCGTAGAAATTATTAATAACGTGGCCGAGCGCACCCATATCCTGGCGTTGAATGCCTCCATGCAGGCGGCTGCGGCGGGTGATGCTGGACGCGGATTCGCAGTGGTAGCAGACGAGGTCCAGCGCCTTGCGGAATCGTCCCGCCAATCCACCTCGGAAATAGCTGCGTTGGTAAGTAATATTCAATCGGAGACGTCGGAAACCATGGCCGCCATGAACAAGGCCATTAGTCAGGTTGTCGACGGCACGGCGATGGCAAAAAAATCTGGCGAACAGATGGAATCTACGGTGAAAACCACCGAAGATCTGTCGGGAATGATCGGGGAGATCGCACAGTCTGCGAGAACACAATCGGATACCCTTGAGGTGGTCGCCGGACAGGCACAGCAGGTGACTGAAACGTTGACAAAAACGGGCCATGAGATGGAAGAGCAGGCCTCAGTTATCGAGAAGTTACTCGCCTTTGCGCGGCAGCTTACCGAATCCGTACGGCAATTTAAGCTGCCTGGTTAACCCGGCGTTAAGTTTTGCGGCCGTCCAGTGGTAATCGAGCGGATTGGGAGACGTTTACATGGGTATGACGGCTGAAATCGAAATTCTGCACGGCGTTATTGGCACCACGGCAGAGTTGCTTTCCGAGTTTATCCCGTTATTGATGGGCACGGGCGATGAGCCGTCGCGAGGTCTGGCCAGCCTGCAAGAACAGTTGGATAACATCAGTATGACGGCTGGTTTTACTGGCCTGGAAGGCTTGTCGCGGGCCGCCGAGTTATTATCTGAACACCTCGCCACCTGCTGCGGTACCGATCAACCCCTCTCTTCTACGGAGCTCGACAAGCTCGTTTGCTGGATAACCCAGGCGCAGGTGTACCTGCAATCCCCCGCGTCGGCGGACACCATTGCTGCCTTACTTGAACCGTTGCCCGAAGAGCGTCGGGACGTGTTGTACGATGTGTTGGAGCAGGAGTCGGGAAGAAATTCTTCCTCGGCTGATCCGTCAGACGCGGAGGGTGAGCTTTTTGAAATGACTGACGTCGCGCCAGGGCTGATTCTGGTCAGTGGTTCACCTGTAGCGCGATCCGCACAAACATTATCCGCGGATGACATGGACGATATGCTTGCGGGCGACGGGCCAGGCAGTGTAGCAACCAGCATCCTCGGCATGTTGCGGCAGGAAATTGAAGAAATAACGCCCCGCCTGAGCCAATGCGCTGCGGCAATTGGTAGCGCAGCCGAGCTCGCCGATGCTGCGGGCGAGCTGGCCAGCTATGGTGATCTCGTAGAGCGCTTACACGCAGCAAGTACCGGCGCGGGACTCGACGGCATGGTGCAGATTGCAGATTTTTTAACTACGAACCTTGGCTTGTTGTTGACTGCTACAGACGATCAGCGCCGCGCTGTGGTGCCGCTGCTGGCCGGGTGGCCGGAGCCGATTATCACGCATTTGGCGGAACCGGCGGATAATAGTCTTTGTCTGGCTGCGGTGAAATATCTGGAGAACCCCCATTGGCTACAGCCGCTAATTGACGAAAACGTCAAACTATTGTTGAAAGGATTGGTCAAGGACGCGGAAACCAGCGGCGAATGTGTGGGTGAAGCACGCGCGACCCATGCGACACCAGAGGACGTTGAGCTAAAAATTGCCGACGACGTGACCGCCGAACTGGTGGAAGCTTTCTTTACCGAATCGCCGCGCTACGCCGAACAACTGGCTACTCATATTGCCAGCATCGCCCGGGGTGAGGACGTGCAAAATCACCTCGCCGCTTCACAGCGTATCTCTCACACACTGAAGGGCTCCGCCAATATGCTGGGGGTCAAAGGCCTCGCTAATTTATCGCACCATCTGGAAGATATTTTTGAACACCTTGCCCAGAAAGATGTCGTGCCTCCCAAACCATTGGCGGCTACCATGCAGGAAGCGGCGGACACCATAGAAGTCATGCTTGAAGCACTGCAGGGCATCAGCCCGGCGCCAGCGGATGCCCTGCATGTATTACAGAGTGTACTGAATTGGGCCAACCGTATAGATCGGGGCGATATTCGCAGCGAGGATTTCCACGAGGGTGCTCGCGCCCCCCGTGTCAACGTGGTGGGCGGCCCCGCCGAGGCCGGTGATGAGGTCGGTGAACAGGAAGGACCCGCACAGGTTCAGGTGCAGGAAGCGCTGCGGGTACCGCGAGATATTATCGACAATGTGTTAAACATGGTCGGTGAAGCGGCCATTTCCCTGAGTCAAATACAGGAGCGACTGCAAAACCTGCGGGCGTCGGGCGTGGCCATGCGGCGCAATGACAGCGTGCTGCAAACCCGTCGCTTTGAACTGGAGGAACAGGTCAGTGTGCGTGGGGTCGCGGCCCAGCAGAAGGGACTGGTCGCCAACGGCGAGCACTTCGATACCCTGGAAATGGATCAGTACGATGAGTTTTACACCGCGACCCACAGTTTTATCGAAGCGGTTTCCGATACCCGCGAAGCCTCCCGGGAAATAATCGAAGAAGTTTTACGCCTGGAAAATCTATTTCTGCATCAGCAACGTCTGAATCGCGCCTTGCAGGATATGGTGATGTCGACGCGCACGGTGGCAATCAGCTCGATTAGTCCGCGTTTGCAACGGGCGGTGCGCCAGGCCGCACGTATGACCGGTAAGGACGTCACCCTCGACATCCGCGGCGAACAATTGATGGTGGATGGCGATGTAGTGGCGAAGCTGGTGGACCCGCTGATGCATTTGTTGCGCAATGCCGTCGACCACGGCGTGGAAGCACCCCAGGAACGCACCGCAAAAGGTAAAAACGCCGCAGGACTAATCACTCTTGAATTCGAACAGGCGGGCAATAATATCGTGGTGAGTTGCCGCGACGACGGTGCGGGTCTCGATTACGATAGAATTTTAAAGCTGGCTATAGAAAGGGGACTTGTTCGGCAAAATGAAATCCTGGAACGGGAGGCTATTGCACGCTTGATTTTGGCGCGTGGGTTTTCGACTCGCGAGGAAGCCACCCAGGTGTCCGGTCGTGGCGTGGGGATGGATGCGGTGCACGCGGCCATTGTCGAACTCAAAGGCACGCTGGAAATTGGCGACAATCGCCCAGGCGGCACGACGATTGAATTACGCCTGCCGGTCACATTGCTGACCAGTCACTCCATCGTGATTAGCATCGGTGATTTACAGTATGGAATACCGACTGACACGCTGATGCAAATACTGAGTGCTGGTATGGGTGTCGTCTCTAACATTGGGGGCGAGTTGGCGTATACCCTCGGCAGAGACATCTATCCGTTGCGGGCGTTGAGTAGCCTCCTGGGGCAGGCTGATAATGGGAACGGCGACGCTACTCACTATGACGGAAAAATTATTCTTTTGGCGCGCACCGATCAGGGTTTATCCGCGATCGCGGTGGATCAGGTGTTGTCGAGTCACGAACTGGTAGTCAAGAATCTCGGTAAATATGTGGGTCATGTACGGGGTATCGCGGGTGTGTCCCTGATGGGAGACGGACGCGTACTGCCGGTTCTGAATTTGATTGAGTTGACCAGCTACGCGCCAAGCGCGGCCGTCGTCGCCAAAGCTCCTTCCGGGAACGAGAGCGGGAGCGCCACACAGGTGCGACAGGTGCTGGTGGTTGATGATTCGTTAAGCGCCAGAAACACCCTGACTGAATTGGTACAAGATGCTGGATTCGAGCCCGTGGCAGCACGCGATGGTATTGAGGCAGTTAAATTACTGCAAAAAAGGGTGCCGTCTTTGGTGCTGACTGACCTGGAAATGCCGCGCATGAACGGCCTTGAACTGACCTCGCATATCCGTGGTACCGAGGGTATCAAGCATCTCCCCATTATTATGATCACCTCCCGCACCTTGCAGAAACATCGGGATCAGGCTGACAGCGCGGGGGTGACGGAGTATGTAACCAAGCCCTTCTCCGAAGAGCGCTTAATGACACTGGTCGCGAGCTATTTGGCGAGAGCGCGCTAGTGGAGCCAATGGAGTTGGTGGGAGGGGGGCGTGGGCTTGCGTTGCTGGGTTTTGGTTCGCGTACATTGGCTGTACCGTTAAGTAGTCTGGTCACCATAGAGCACACCGGCAAACTGACGCAGCGGCAGGAGTCGTCGCCCGGGTCGTTCGCGGTGCTGGACGTTGCCGGGCAGCATACGCCGGTCTACGCCTTCACGGATGCGTTCACCCTGTTTGATCAAAAACGGTACCCTGGACATTTTTGCGTGGTGTTGCGCGTCGATGACAGCGTCGGTCAGTTTGCACTGACGTGCGCCACCGTGGAACAGCTACGCACCGAGAGTGAATACATCGGTTTGCAAATGCTGCCCGACTGCATGCAGCTCCCGGGCTGTCCGTTTGCCGGGCTATTTATGCGTGGCGAGAAGCTGGTATTGACGGCCGATGCTTCAAGTTTACTCGGTTATATCGAAAGACAGTGTGGCCAGCATGAGTGAGGGCGACGACGCCGGCCAAAAATTCCCGGCATGGCTTTTGACGGGCGCGCCCGGTTATCAACTGGCGGTAGGCATTCACGAAGTTCAGGAGTACATGGTAGCGCCTCCTATGT
>JBFJKD010000032.1:0-13839 GCA_041635095.1 Porticoccaceae bacterium | reverse complement strand
ATAGTAAAGTGTTATTTCGGCCACCACCGGGTTCACACCAGATTTGATGCCGCCCTCGGCGGTATCAGGGCCGTGTTGATACGGACCCAGAACCGCCGCAGCGTTGGATTGGCAGGGATTCAGCGCAACAGATCGAACCCTTCGTAACCGTTGGCCACCACGGCCTCGCATTTTTCGCGGTAGGTTTTCGTGCCCGCAACATAGGGCATAAAAATTCGGGTTTTACCGGGGATGTTGGTGCCAAGATACCAGGAATTACAGGTAGGTGCGGTCAGCATAGTGCCTTTGGCCACGTCGTTGACATGCTCTATCCAGGCATCTTCCGCCTCCACCTGTGGTTCAATGGTTTTGATACGGTTAGCTTGCAGGTAAGCGACGCAATCACCAATCCATTCCACGTGTTGCTCGATGGAGTGGATGACATTACTTAATACCGACGGACTGCCGGGTCCGGTGGTGGTAAAGAAATTGGGGAATCCAGCGCTTTGCAGGCCCAGATACATACGCGGCCCGTGTGCCCATTTATCGATCAGTTTCAGCCCATCGCGGCCGCGAATATCAATTTTTTTCAGACCTCCGGTCATGGCGTCAAACCCGGTGGCGTACACCAGAATATCGAATTCGTAGTCGGCATTGGCGGTGCGCAGGCCAGTGGGGGTGATTTCGTCGATGCCGCCTTTGCGCAAATCAACCAGGGTGACGTGCTCCTGATTAAAGGTTTCGTAATACGCCGTATCAATCACCGGTCGCTTGCAGCCTAGCGGGTAATTCTGCGGCGACAGACCTGCGGCGGTGTCCGGGTCGCGCACCATTTCCTTGAGAACTTCCCGGTACAGGTCACAGGCGATATCGTTGGCTTCCGTACTGGTATACACATCGGCATACAGAGACAGCACGTTAAAGCCAAAGTCCTCAATTTCCTGGCGCCGTTGCTCCGGGGTAATATCAAGAATATTTTTGCTGGGGCGTTTCGGCTTGTCCTCTGTGGGGGCTTTTTTGGGGCCGTTGTAGTAAGCCAGCCCCATTTCAGAATTGCGCTGTCTTTCGCGTATGTAGGGGTAATCGGCTTTCGCCTGCGCCAGAAATTCGGGCTTCATGGGGCGATTTTGCGCGGGGAAGGTGTAGACCGGACTGCGCTGGAAAGCGGTAACTTGTTTGGCAGTAGCGGCGATTTCCGGAATGGTCTGTACCCCGGAGGAGCCAGAACCTATCACGGCCACCCGTTTGCCGTGAAAGTCCACTTCCCGGTTGGGCCATAAGGCGGTGTGGTAAACCTCGCCCTTGAAGGTATCTGCGCCTTTAATGTCGGGAAAATTCGGCACTGTCAGGCAGCCGGTAGCCATAATGCAGTAAGTCGCATTATAGGTGTCGCCCTGGTCGGTACCCACCGTCCACAAGTTGCGGTCGGCGTCGTAAATAGCGGAGGTTACCCGGGTATCAAACTTGATATCGCGACGTAAATCGAAGCGATCCGCCACATGATTCAGATACTGTTCCAGCTCCGGCTGACTGGCCATGGCCTCGGTCCAGTCCCACTCCTGTTGCAGTTCCTCACTAAAAGAGTAGGAGTATTCAATACTGGGGACATCGCAGCGACAGCCCGGATAACGGTTCCAGTACCAGGCGCCGCCCACGCCGGAGCCAGCCTCGATAGCCTGCACGCGCAAACCTTGTCGGCGCAGGCGATGCAGCATATACATACCCGCCATACCGGTGCCTACTACGATGGCGTCCAGGGTGTTGTCTGACGTATTACTCATAATCGATCTCGTCTGTTGAAAGGTTGATTAAAAATTCATATGCAATGCAACTGCCTGTCGGCGCCTGAATGCTGCTACCAATACGCCGCGCAACGTTAGCATCCTGATCTGTGCGTCGTGCGCAGTTCAGAACGTCGTCCGGCGCGCGGA
Organism: Porticoccaceae bacterium; assembly: GCA_041635095.1. Classification (GTDB taxonomy): domain Bacteria; phylum Pseudomonadota; class Gammaproteobacteria; order Pseudomonadales; family Porticoccaceae; genus JBFJKD01. Next base: position 11,929 of record JBFJKD010000032.1, on the reverse strand, counting down.
CCATTTACGCATGGGTTTACTTGCTGTCAAACGTATAGTTGCTCATACGGAAAAACCGGCTGGTGAGCCAGTGAATAAAGCCCATGGTGGGGCGAATAGTGGGGCTGTCGCCGTGGCGGTCAAAATAATAGCTGTTGGAAGTCGCGCAACTGCCCACCTTGAAAATAGTGTTGCCAGTGTTTTTCTGCACCTTGCGAAAGTTGGCGTCATTGGCTTCCTTTCGAATTTCAATGTAGTTGGCGTGACGTTTTCTGGCAGCTTTCAGACAGCGCGTCAGGTGTTTCGATTGGGTATCGATCATCCCGAACCAGGATGCAGTACACACGCTGTAGGGGCCAAACATCATAAAGAAATTCGGAAAATTCGGCACCGTAGAGCCTTCAAATGCCTGATAGCGGTTCTCTTCCCAGAAGTCGCTAATGTCCAGGCCGTTTTTGCCGAGCAGTTTAAACGTCGGCACGCTGCCTTTCTGAAACACTTCAAAGCCAGTGGCGCAAATAAGTGTGTCAATTTCGTGCACAGTGCCATCTTTGGTGACAACGGCATTTTCGGTAATGCGCTCGATGGGGTCGGTGATCAGGCTGACATTCTCGCGGTTAAACACGGGATAGAACTTACTGGTGAAGCTCGGTCGTTTGCAGCCGAAATCGTAGGTGGGAATCAGCGCATCCTGCGTGGCGGGATCGTCCACCTGATTGCGAATGTGGGCGATACATATTTTTTCGAGTTTTTTGCCGATTGGCGAAAAGTATTTATTAAAGATCAAAAGATTAATCATGATGATATCGGTGAAAAAAATTGTCAGCAGGCGTGCGGCGCGCTGTAACCCGGGAACTTTAGCAAATGCTTTTTGTAATTTCGGTCCGAACGTAATTTCCTTTTTGGGCAGTAACCAGATTGGCGTGCGCTGATACACGTCGAGGGATTGCACCCGGTCGACGATTTCCGGCACAGCCTGTATTCCCGTTGCCCCGGTGCCAATAAACCCGACGCGCTTGTTGGTCAGGTCGTAGCTATGATCCCAGCGGCCGGTATGCATAACCTTGCCCTTGAAATTCTCGATGCCGTCGATAACGGGCAGTTTGGGAATAGTCAGGAAGCCAGTGGCACTAACCAGATAGCGGGAGGTAAACGTCTCTCCGGATTTGGTGTGTGTTACCCACACGTTGCGCTGCTCGTCGTAGATAGACTCGGTCGTCTCCATGTTGTAGCGCATATGCGGGCGCACCCCATACTTGCTCATGCAGTGGTCCACGTATGCCTTCATTTCCGGGCCGGGGGCATACAGGCTGGACCAATAGGGGTTTTGTTCGAAAGAGAATGAGTAACTCAGGGAAGGGATATCCACCGCCAGCCCTGGATAAGTGTTGTCCCGCCAGGTGCCGCCCGCATCGTCGGCCTTCTCCAGAATCACAAAATCACCCAGATTCTCGCGCAGCAACCGTATAGCCGCACCAATGCCGGACAGCCCGGCACCGATAATCACCGTTTCGTAATCGACAGGTGACTTGTTAGCGGTGGGTGGGAGCTCGAGTACTGATTCCAGTGCTGCACTTGACATTTCGTTACCTTGGGGTTTTGTAACTTTACTCAGGGGTAGCAATTATAGCCGGATTTTGCGCTCTGTTAACCTTGTTTATACGAGTGGTTACAAAAAACTTGGTTTTTGCGTCTGCGTCCAGGCACAAGCGCAACACCCGGCGCGCAACAGGTCGTCAAGGTTGGTTCAGGCCGCGCCGGTCACCGCAACAAAGGCGGCACGAGCAATCATTAGCCGCAGAATCAGGGAGGAGGCGACGTATAATCCGAAGCGTAACAACACTAGATTAGCCGTGCAGTGCACTGCGCTATGGACGACCCACAGTGTCAGGTAGACATCGGCGCGATACACATATAACGGGTCTACCAGAGCGACCGCGGCGAGATACAGGCACAGGGCATAAAACAATACCGCCCCCCTTCTTATGCAAGTTAGACGCCTTGCCGTTGGTCAGGGGCTGGTGGTGGTCACATGTTGTATTCCAGGGATATGATTGCGCAGGCCGACTTATTGCGCGGGGCGATTACCACATCAGATCATCTGGGATCTGATAGTCCGCATACGGGTCGTCTTCGGCAACGCTATCGTGCGCTTTTTCCGCAGTAAATATCACGCTTTCTCGGTCGCGTTCGGCTATCTTGTCCGCGACAGCAGTGGGGACGAGGACGTATTTATCCCCTTGTTTGACGATGGCGAACACGCCAGCACTTAACCGTCTGGCCTGTGCTTTGTCGACGAACATACGTTTAATGTGTTTACCGTCTATAAAATTAAACGCCTGGTCTCCGGCGACCGCAATGGTGTTCATGTCTATCAATTGCTTAATCTGCGCGGCCAACGCTTTGCGCTGCGCGCGTTCATTTTTTTCCTGATTAAGGCGTCGATCGTTTGCGATTTTTTCGGCTTTTTCCAAGGCTATCACCTGCTTTTTATCATCGGCCACCGGTTGCTTGCCGTGGCGATGCGCCTTGCTCTGTTTATTCCGCTCTTTGGTCGCCTGTTTGGCCTTTTTGGCATCAATCAGGCCGGATTTCCGTAGCTGATCCTGTAGTGAATTTGCCATATGAACTGATACTTAAGAAAAGGAGTGATTATAGACGAACTTGCCTCCCGATGATCGCGTTGCTACGCGGTGCGTGAATTGCCGTTGTTCGTGCGTCTCATTGAGCCAAATCAAATGACTGTGTTGCCATAACGGGTAAATTACCAAACGTGGTATGTGGATAACGCGGTATGTGGATAATGTCCGTCGCGTCTTCTTCTATAGAAGCGTTCCGGTTGTACAGGTTCAGGTGTTGCGTTGGTTCAAGTGTCGCGTTGGGTAACGCTAATGGGGAAAGACTATGTCAAATCAGTACGATGCCATCATTATGGGTGCCGGTATTTCCGGGATGTACCAGTTACACAAGCTGCGAGAACTCGGACTGTCCGTCAAAGTTTTTGAGACCGGTAGCGGTGTCGGTGGCACCTGGTACTGGAATAAATACCCCGGTTGTCGTTTTGATTCAGAGAGTGAAACCTATGGGTACTCCTGGTCCGACGAGGTTCTCCAGGAGTGGAACTGGAGTGAACATTTTGCGCCACAGCCGGAAACCGAACGCTATCTGAATTTCGTAGCCGACAAGTTCGATTTTCGCAAGGATATCCAGTTCAACACCCGTGTTACCAAAGCGACCTACGATGCAGCCCACAAGCAGTGGGCGGTAGAACTGGAGGACGGCAGTACTGCGCATGCGGAATTTTTGATCTCGGCCACCGGCCCCCTCAACGCGTACACGCTGCCGCGCATTCCCGGCATTGAAAGCTTCAAAGGTGAATGGGCTCACACCGCACGGTATCCGCAAGAAGGCTTCGGCGGCAGGGGTAATGATTTCAGTGGCAAGCGTGTTGGCGTGATTGGCACCGGCGCCACGGGCGTTCAGGTAATTCAGGAAGTCGCTAAAACGGCGGATCAGCTCACCGTGTTCCAGCTCGCGCCCGAGTGGTGTGCGCCGCTGCACAACAGCCCCATTTCGGCGGAAGAGATGCAGGACATCAAGGCCAATTACCGAAAAATATTCGCCGAGTGCAACGAAACATTTGGTGCTTTCCACCATAAATTTGACGAGCGTTCAGCCCTCGAGGTGTCCCCGGAAGAGAGAGAAGCTTTTTTTGAGAAACGCTATGCCGAACCCGGTTTTGGCATATGGCTGGCAAATTTCAGGGACATTATGACTGATCGAAAAGCCAACGATTTAATTACGGAATTTGTCGCCAAAAAAATTCGCGCGCGCGTCAGGGATCCGCAAACAGCGGAGGCTTTGATTCCTAAAGATCACGGTTTTGGTACCCGTCGCGTACCCATGGAGACCCGCTATTACGAATGTTATAACCAGGACAATGTCAGGCTGGTCAATCTCAAGGAGACGCCAATTACGGAGATCGTGCCGCGGGGTGTGCAGTGCAGTGATCAACTCCACGAGCTCGATATTATTATCTACGCCACCGGCTTTGACGCGGTAACAGGCTCGCTCAAACGCATTGATATTACCGGTAAAGGCGGGCAGAAACTGTCCGATAAATGGGTCAATGGTCCGCGCACCTTACTCGGCATGCAAACCGTGGGTTTCCCCAACCTGTTTACGTTGGTCGGTCCTCACAACGGCGCGACCTTTTGTAATATCCCGCGCTGTATCGAGCAAAATGTGGAGTGGGTGACCAATCTGATTGGTTACATGAAAGGCAAAGACCTGCATCAAATTGAACCCACCCTTGAAGCGGAAGATGCCTGGACGGCCCACGTGGACGAAACCGCGGCGGGCACGCTGTTCCCCACGGCGGACTCCTGGTTTATGGGTGTCAACCTGAATGATCCGACCAAAAAGCGCACGTTTATGCTTTATGCCGGTGGACAGCGGGATTACAAAGCCCGATGTGATGAGGTAGCCGCCCACAATTACCGGGGGTTTGTACTGTTCTGAAGCGCCAGAGCGACGTGCGCGATGGCTTATAAAAACATGAGATAAACTGGAGCGCGGAGTACTTTGAGGTTTATCGCTCAACGGCCAGTTGTGGGGGGGGTAAAAATGCAGTCTGCTTGCGAGCTTCGTCGGAGAGCATCTGAGTGAAAATGTTCGCGGTGTGCAGTCGGCACAGGTCGTGATTCGCAGTGATTCCCTGATAACTCACATCACCAACAATCTGGCGCTAGCAAGGCGCTCGGATTCGCGTTAGCCTGCTCTTTCTCGGCCCCTGAGCCAGTAACAAAAGAATAGCAATTTGGCTGGATGGCAGGCACCTCACTATGTCAAATACACCGGCAACCAACACCTCGCCCATGGCCCGCGCATCAGGTGAGTTTTTTGGCTGGAAAAACGCGGTTTTGCTTTTTGGCGTATACATGTTTGCCGTCGGTTTCGTGTATTACGGATTCAATGTCATTTTCCCCGAAATGGTGATCAGCATGAACTGGCAGCGCGGAGACGCGTCGTGGGCCCAGACCATCCACGGCCTGCTATACGGAATATTTGTGCCACTGGCCGCGTTTTCCACCAATAGATACGGTGCACGTGCAACCATTATGGTGGGAGTTTTTGTACTTACGCTGGGCTGTATTCTACTCGCCACTGCGACGACGTCGCTTTTGACCTGGACCTTAATCTGGGGTGTGGTCATGGCGATTGGGTTTACCTTTGCTGGGGTAATACCGATTCAGACCACTATTACTCATTGGTTTGAGCATCGGCGCGCCACCGCCATTGGCCTGGTAATGACTGCTGCCGGCGTTGGTGGCTTTATTGCTCAACCCTTGTTTACCTGGATCATCCAGACCTTCGGTAGCTGGCGGACCGCCTGGCTGTTGGCCACAGTATTTGCGCTGGCGGCGATGGTGCTGGCCGCGTTCGTGGTTAATAAACCGTCTGAGCGAGATCAACACCCGGACGGTATCAACCACACTGATGAAGCCAAAAAAGCGCAATATGCAAGCTCAAAAATATACAAAACCATGGAAACCTGGACCTTGAAAGAAGCCCTGTGCACGCCAACGCTGTGGCTTCTTATTGTCCTTTTTCTCGGCGGAGTCATGCCCCTGTACCTGCTGGTGGTGCATGGCGTGCTGCATCTCACCGATCTGCGATACGAAAGTATGGAAGCCGCCAGCGTACTCAGCTTTATGCTCGCGGGCAGTGCCTGTGCACGCTTCCCGGTGGGCTGGCTGGGCGATCAAATGGAACCTCGGTTAATTATGTTTACTCTGCTGAGCGCCGCCGTTATCGCCCTCGCCCTTATCTGGCAAGCGCCAAACCTGCAGTTGCTATTACTCGCCGGCGCCATGTTCGGTGCGGCCTATGGAGGTACTCTTGTGATGATGCCGACAATGGTCGCAAATTATTTTGGCACCACCGCTTTCGCCAGTATTAATGGCTTTGTTTTCCCGGTGCAGATTGTCATCGCCAGCATGGTGCCCGTCGCCACAGGTTATTCAGCGGATATGACGGGTAATTACGACGCCGCATTTGTCGCCGTGCTTGGTTTCACCTGTCTGGCGGCAGCCTGTACGCTGGTCACCCAGCCCCCGCGCAAACCAGGGTGAACGCTGGAACGCGAACACCATGTTGCGGTTGACGATTGGCGGTAGAAACGCCATTCTTCGGTTATGTTGAGCATTGATATGATTCGCCAGGCCATGACCGACCACGCCTATCAGGAGCCCGAATTCAGGGCGCATCCCAGTCGGGCCGCAGTTGCCATGATTCTGGCCGACGGCGACGACGAACTTGAAGTCTGTTTTATTCGCCGCGCCACGCGCGAAGGTGACCCCTGGTCTGGCCAGGTAGCGTTTCCCGGTGGTCGGGCGGGGCCGGACGATGCCGATGCCCACGCCGTAGCGGAACGGGAAACCTGGGAAGAAATCGGGCTGACGTTGGGCACGCATCACCGCATTGGTCCACTGCCCATGCGTACCATCGACCGGCCCGACCTGCGCGAACCGATGATCCTGACGCCATTTGTGTACTACGTGGATCAACCAACCAGGCAAACCGCTTTCGCCAGACTCCCGGAAGAAGTCGCCCACGTTTTCTGGGTGCCACTCACCCATCTATTTGACGCCACCGCTGTTACCGAACTGGAATACTCCATTGCGGAAAACCGTCGAACTTTTCCCGGTATTCAATTCGGCGACCATGTTATCTGGGGGTTGACGTTACGGGTACTCGACAGCTTTGCGGAAATCACCGAACGCACCCTGCCTGCCCTGGAGGGCACGCACTGGTAAGTCGCACAGTTACCGTAACGACCGCGCTAGTTTATAGCGCACCCACTCAGCCTGCTCAAAACCGATTTGGATCAATTAAAACGCAATTAAACGACGTTTTGCTGCCTGCCGGACGCTTGATGGTTAGCGTATTCAGGACGTTTGAACCAGTCGGGTTAAACAGCTTGGTTAAACAAATTGGCTAACGTTTTTAATTGAACAATGTTGAACACCACATGCAAAGTTCGGGAGCGATTAGGCATGGTGGAATTTACACAGTTAGGTTACATCGGCATCAGCGTATCGGATGCACAGGCCTGGAAAACCTACGCGACCGAAGTGGTCGGTCTGGAGCTCGTAGAAAAACCGGGCGAGAGCGACCGCTTCTAACTACGTATCGATGAAATGCATCACCGCATTGTGGTGCACACCAACGGCAGTGACGATCTCGAGTACGTGGGTTGGCGGGTCACCAGCCCCAAGGCGCTTAAAACCATGCAGGCACAGCTTGCTGAAGGTGACGTGGACTTTTGGGTGGCCAGCGATGCCCAGTGCCGCGAACGCCACGTGCTCGGTTTGCTCAAACTCACGGATCCCGCCGGCGGTAACCCCACCTAAATCTACTGTACGCCGCGGGTGGAGGCCGACCGCGCCTTTCATCCCGCTCGCCCCCTGTGGGGCAAATTCATTGCCGGCAGCCAGGGTCTGGGTCATATGATTCCGCGACAGGAAGACCCGCAGGCCGCCTACGATTTTTATACCGACGTGTTTGGTATGGACGGCGGTATCGAATACAAGCTGCCCATGCCGGGTGGCGGCGAGGCAACGCCCTGGTTTGTACGTTGCAGCAACCGGCAACATTCACTGGCCTTTGGTATTCCCAATATCCCCAAGCGCATCAACCACCTGAATATCGAGTACACCGAACTGGACGGCCTCGGTAAAGCCCACAATATCGTCCGTCGCCGCAATATTCCGATGGCCATAAAAATGGGCAAGCACGCCAACGACAAAGCCCTCAGCTTCTATCACGCCATACCTTCCAGCTGGCTAATGGAGCTCGGCTGGAATGGCCGCGAAACGCCCCGGCAGAGAAGAGTATTATGTGGCGGATACCTGGAGCTACGAGATGGAAGGGAAGGGCTATGGCATGGATCTGGAAATGAATCGGGAGGGGTGAAGGGGGCGTTTAACCGTGGCGTAGTAGACTAAACTGCGCTGGCTAACGTGACTCAACCGGGCCCCATGTGTGCTGTTTAAACACCTTCGATCACCCGAGCCCAGTCTTCGATGGCCTCCGGGTATTTCTCTGGAATCTGTATTGCCCAACGACTAAAGCCAGCATCGCGCAGCGCTCTCAATCTGCCGCGAAGCTCGTCGACTTCGCCAGTAAATGTAGTTGCGCGTATAAAATCACCGCCAATCAGCTGCTCGTCTTCAGGTCTGAGAAACAGCCCGTGGCCCCGGTGCACGGTAAGGTATTTGGCATCGGCGGGTTGATATTTATCATAGGCGGCACGGTAGCCTGCCATCATCGGTCCCATATCCGTCGCCGCCGACATATTAAGATCTCCCGCGCCGCTTTCCACCAGGTTGTGGGGAATAATTGCGGCAAAGGGGCCGGCCTGGGCTTTCACCCGTGGGCTGTCGCAGGATTCGCCTCGTTCAAGTACACAGCCACCACTGAAAGCTGTCTTGACGTACTCTTCGGGATTCTTTCCAGCCGCGCGGTAGGCCTCACACATGTCATGCAGCGCCTGTATTGCAGATTCCGTGTCGGTCGCAGCAAGAATCCAGTTGGCACCCAGTTCAGCAGTAAGTTTTTTTATTTTTGGCCCCATCGCGGAGATATGGACAGGTACAGGGTCGCGGGTGTTAACCAGGCCGAACTCGGGATTCAGAAAACGTATCTTGCGACGTTTGTTTTCAAATTCCCACTCGACGGTTTCTTCGGCCAGTAACTTGCGAACAACAGTAATATATTCGACTATATCATCGAGTTTAACCGGGGTAAGGCCCAGAGCCCGCCGACCAGTAAAACCCGTGCCAACACCAAAATCAATCCGGCCGGGCGCCAGTTGATTCAGTGATGCCAAAGCGCTGGCTGCGGTGGGCGCAATCCGATTGGACGGTATCAATACGCCCGTGCCTAATCTGATTTTTGATGTTTTCATCGCTGCGGCGGCCATGGCCACAAAAGGATCAGCACAGATCATGGAGGTGTCATAAAACCAGGCGTGAGTAAAACCGAGATCCTCGGCTCGCTGCACAATTTTCCAGGCCTCGGCTGAGGTGGCTAACTGAATCCCGAATTCCATGTTATCGCTCCCGTTTTATTATTAGCCCATGACCAAATGGCGGATTGTTGGTCACTATAGATACACTTGTAAATACACCTGAATCAATTGGAAACCAGGTCAATTGTTATACAATTTCTTTACGATCGCCCGAGGGAAAACGCCACAAGGTTTCGCAATCACGCAGTCTCCCATTCAATCCGCAAATTCAACTTCTCGCCAGTACCCAGCGATGCACTTCGCTGGGGCCGTCGTAAATTCTGAACGCTCTGATATCCCGATAAATTCGCTCGATCACGGTATCCGTACAGATACCCTTGGCGCCCAGTACCTGCATTGACCGATCCACCACCCTGCCCAGGGCCTCTGAGCAATGTACTTTGCACATGCTGGTTTCGGTCTGAGCTTTGTCGCCCTGATCCAGCAACCAGCAGCCGTGCCAGGTCATTAGCCGTGATGTTTGCAGGTCGATTTTGTTGTCGGCCAGCTGAAAGCCGATGCCCTGGTGTTCGATGATGGCTTTGCCAAAGGCCTGGCGGGTGCGGGCGTAGTCGGTGGCGATATCGTGGCAACGTTGGGCAGCGCCGAGCCAGCGCATGCAGTGGGTCATGCGGGCGGGGCCGAGGCGTACCTGGGCGTAGCGGAAACCTTTACCGACTTCGCCGAGTATCTGGCTGGCGGGAATACGCACGTTGTAGTCGACTTCGCAGTGACCACCCGGTGAGTTGCTGTCGATGGTGTCGAGCATGCGCACCAACTCGATGCCGGGGGTATCGGCATCACACATAAACATGGTGGCGCCGACGTCGTTACCTTCGTGGTCGAGAGTTTTGGCCATGATGATGTGATAGCCGGCACCGGGCATGCCGGTGATAAACCATTTGCGGCCTTTGACAATGTAGTCATCGCCATCCGGTGTGGCGGTGGTCTTCATCAACGAAGGGTCGGAGCCTGCGCCGCCGTCGGGTTCGGTCATGGCGAACACGGAGCGAATATGGCCCTGCACCATGGGTTTGAGCCAGCGCTCTTTTTGCTCGGGTGTGGTGACCTGATGCAGGAGGTTGGTGTTGCCTTCGTCCGGGGCCTGGATGTTTAGCGCCAGGGGGCCGAGAGTTGAGTAGCCTGCGGCTTCAAACACCACGGCCATGCCGCGATGATCCAGGCCCAGACCGCCGTATTCTTTGGGTGCGTGAGGGGCTAATAGTCCGGCTTCTCGCGCCTTGGCGACCAGCTCGATGCGCAACTCGTCGGTAGGGCCATGGTATTCCTGCCGGGCGTCGTTTTCGTAGGGCATCACGATGTTGCGGATAAACGTTTCGGTGCGTTCCTTGAGCGCGATAAGGTCGGCAGGCAAGCTAAAATCTATCATAGAAATTACCTTCAATAATAATTATAACTAATTGTAATTAAATATTTTAAATGTCAGGTTATTAGCTCAACCGCCCGATTATAAAACCGCGTGACCGTATGGGCGAATTCCTCCCACATGGGATCGATGCGCTGCTTTTTGCGGTGCAGACGCACATTCAAACAGGCGATAGAACCGAGCTGATAGGCGGCCAGGGCCTGGTACCAGAGGATATCTTCGAAGCGTCGACCCATGCCGCGCTGATAGATGTCCGCCAGCTCGGCGGGGGACACTGGCGCGCAGGGCACAATGTTGTCGGTCCAGAAAGATTTGTCCGCGCAGAACATCAGCCAGCCGATATCCAGTTGCACCGAGCCGATGCGTACCAGCTCCCAGTCGATAATGCCGGTGAGCCTGCCTTCGTCAAACAGGCCATTGCCGGGCTGGTAATCACCGTGGACGATGCCGATGGGGTTTTCGTCGGGCATGGTGGCGAGCAAGGCCTCGCGGGCGCGGTCGGCGGCAACAATCCAATCCGGCTCCAGCGCCTTGGCGTAAATGGGCTGCCAACGGGTGATCTCTTCCAGCAGCGGGCGCGGGGTTTCCCAGTCGGGCAATTTGCTTCGCCAGTCGACACTGTGAATACGGGGTAGCACGTCGGCCATTTCCCGCCACATGGGCGCAACCTTGTCATCACTGAGGTCGCAGGATTCGTGGGGCCCCCAGATAAAAAACTCCCGACCCTTGAGCTTTTCCATCACCACATAGGGTACTTCAAACTCGTCTTCATTGGGCGAAGCGAAAGGCACGGCGGGTACCGGCAGGCCTTCGCCGTGGAGCACATTGAGCAGAGGCGCAGTGCGGAACACATCGGTATTGCCTTCGCGGCGCACGCCTTTGGGGGCGAGTTTGATGATGTAGCCGCCGAGTTGGGTGCCGCCCGCTTTGCTGTCGTGGTCAAACACATCAAAGCCAAAGGTCAGACCAGCGTGACCACCGAGCATGGGCTCGACGTTTTCCAGACGGGCGCGTTCGCCAAAATTGCGTGCTACAAACCTGGTGAGGTGCGCACGAAACTGTTTATCGATAACATCAACGGGATTCAATGGGCTGTCACCGTGGTGGTGGGGAAGATTGCTTGCGAAGGGGTAAAGATAATCGTATTCGTTGCCGAATGGTCGTACTGGCTGTTGTGCATGACAACTCCTTTGAGCAAAGCGGCAGTATAGATATAGAAGGGGAGTATATCTAACTTCGCCAAACCCCAGGGCGGGCACTGATCGGGGCATACAGGAGTAAGATTCGGCACAGGTAGGTAGTGTTCAGAATTCTGTGGTTGTGCATAACGGCTTAAAGGGCGAGTGCGAATCAGGGAGTCCACCCCCTTTTGATCTGTGCTCTTTGGGCGCTCGTACTTTACTCTACTTTGTTGAACGTCAATCTCTCAATGGGAGAAAAATTACCTCCGCCAAATGGACTCGATATATGGTGTAGTGGTCAACTAATCT